>NZ_JAEVHN010000288.1:0-7504 GCF_016803375.1 Micromonospora sp. 4G55 | reverse complement strand
AAACTCTCCAACAAAAACTTGTCGAAAAACTGTCCTGACAACAAAAGTGTTGCCAAAGGAATCCCAACCAGCCAGACACAAAGCCTGACCAGTCCGGGGTATAAATCATAATTGGCACTGGCTTTACAAGCACCCTGTTGAGTTCTCAAAGAACAACCACACACCGCCCGGAAACCCCCCGAAGAGGACCCCCGACCCGGGGCTATTCGCTCTTGTCGCGACCGGCGCTTTCCGCGCCGGGCACTTTTACTACGTTACCCGCTGATATCCGCCGTGTCAAACCGCTCTATCGCGATCCGCACCACTTCCACCACAATTACGGGCACCACAAAACCACCGGCTCTCACCGCTGACCTCATGGCTTCCGACAGGCCGGCCGCTGCAGTCACCCGCACGCTCGCCCGGTTCCCTACCGGCGATGAACCATACCCGGTCGGCTCCGCCTCACCAAATCCGCCTCGCAGCGTCTTCGGGGCACCGCCCGGTCCAAGCTCACATGGGACTCAACCCATCCGACCCCGGAGTCATTCCCGCACTCCCACCGGCTTTCGCAAACCTCGGGGGCCCGGTGTCCAGGACCGTACCGGATAGCAACCCGGCCGACCCTCAGACCATTCCCGCGCTCCGGCCTTGCAGGCTTTCGCCTGTTTCGTCCGTTCCGCGCTGGCAGAGAGAAAGGTACGCGCCCGGCGAGTTGATCGTCAACTCGGCCGGGCGCGTCCCCCGTCACACCATCAAGCGGCGACTATCCGCGCAGCTCAACCCCCGCGAACGACCGCTTGCCACGGCGCAGCACCAGGTACCGGCCGTGCAGCAGGTCCTCCGGGGCGACCGTCGCGTCCACCTCGGTCACCCGGGTGTTGTTGACGTAGGCGCCGCCCTCGGCGATCACCCGCCTCGCCTCCTTGAGACCCGGCACCAGGCCGGAGTCGCGCAGCAGCCCGGCCACGTCGGGCAGCTCGTCCAGGTGGACCAGGCCGGCCTCGGTCAGCGCGGCCCGCAGCGTCTCGGGCGTCAGCTCGTCGAGCGATCCCCGGCCGAAGAGCGCCTGGCTGGCGGCGACGGCCTGGGCCATCTCCCGCTCGCCGTGCACCAGGGTGGTCAGCTCCTCCGCGAGGGCCCGCTGGGCCGACCGGGCGGCCGGCCGCTCGGCGGTCTCCTTCTCCAGCGCCTCGATCTCCTCGCGGGAGCGGAAGCTGAAGTAGCGCAGGTAGCGGGTGACGTCCCGGTCGTCGGCGTTGACCCAGAACTGGTAGAAGGCGTACGGGCTGGTCATCTCGGGGTCGAGCCAGACCGCCCCACCCTCGGTCTTGCCGAACTTCGTCCCGTCGGACCGGGTCACCAGCGGGGTGGTGAACGCCTCCACCGGGCCGGCGCCCCGACGCCGCACGTAGTCGACGCCGGCGGTGATGTTGCCCCACTGGTCCGAGCCGCCGTACTGGAGCTGGCAGCCGTGCCGGCGGTGCAGTTCGAAGAAGTCGTTGGCCTGGAGCAGCTGGTAGCTGAACTCGGTGAAGCTGATGCCGGTCTCCAGCCGCGCCCGGACCACCTCCCGGGCGAGCATCTTGTTCACCGGGAAGTGCTTCCCGACGTCGCGGAGGAACTCGACCACCGACATCTCGCCGGTCCAGTCCAGGTTGTTGACCAGTTGCGCCGCGTTCTCCCCGGTGTACGACACGAAGGGCGAGAGCTGGTCGCGGATGCGCTGGACCCAGCCGGCGACCACCTCCGGCGGGTTGAGCGTCCGCTCGGCGCTCTCCTTCGGGTCGCCGATCTGCCCGGTCGCCCCGCCCACCAGCAGCAGCGGGCGGTGGCCGGCGAGCTGGAGCCGGCGGGCGGTGGTGACCTGCATGAGGTGGCCGATGTGCAGGCTGGGCGCGGTCGGATCGAAGCCCACATAGAAGGTGGCGCTCCCGCCGTCGAGCAGCTCGCGCAGCTCGTCGAGGCCGGTCGAGTCCTGGATCAGGCCCCGCCACCGCAGGTCGTCGGTCAGGGAGTCCCGCCCGTGCGGGAGGTTGCTGTCGGTCACGGTCACCGATTCTCCCCCATGCCGGGCACCGGACCGTACCCGGTTTGGTCCTTCCGGCGGTTGACTAGGCTGGCGGCTCCGCGAATCGAGGAGGAACGTCGTGGAGATGCCGGACCTGACGGGCGGGCTGGTCGCCCTGCTCGGGCTGAAGCTGGACGAGGTCGGCCCGGACCGGGTGGTCATCCGCTGGGAGGTCCGCCCCGAGCTGCACCAGCCGTTCGGCATCCAGCACGGCGGCGTGTACTGCGCGGTGGTGGAGACGGCGGCGAGCGTCGGCGGGTCGATCTGGCTCGGCGGGCGCGGCACCGTGGTCGGCGTGTCCAACCAGACGGACTTCCTCCGCGCGGTCCGCGACGGCGAGCTGACCGCCGTCGGCACTCCGGTGCACCGGGGTCGCAGCCAGCAGCTCTGGCAGGTGGAGATCACCGACGGGGAGGGCCGGCTGGTCTCGCGCGGCCAGGTCCGCCTGCAGAACCTCAGCGCCGGCTGACCGACCGGGCCTGCCCGGTTTGCCGGGAAAGCGGGTCCGCGCGCCGCTATCGTCGGCCTCGATGACGCCGGCCGACGCGTACCCGAGGTGAAGAAGCTGCTGGCCGCCACGCTCGGCGTGCTGTCGGCCATCGGCGGCTTCGTCGACATCGGCGACCTCGTGGCGGCGAGCCAGGCGGGTGCCCGCTTCGGCATGGGGCACGCCTGGGTGCTGGTGGCCGGCGTGGTCGGCATCTGCGCGTACGCGGAGATGGCCGGCCGGATCGCGGCGGTGAGCGGCCGGGCGGTGTTCGACCTGGTCCGGGAGCGGCTCGGGCCGCGCGTCGCGCTGCTCAACCTGGTCGCCTCCTACCTGGTCACGGTGCTCACCCTGGCCGCCGAGCTGGGTGGGGTGGCGCTCGCCCTGCAACTGGCCTCCCGGGTGAGCTATCTGCTGTGGGTGCCGGTGGCGGCGTTCGGGGTCTGGCTGGTGCTGTGGCGGATGCGCTTCCAGCTGATGGAGCGGGTCTTCGGGCTGGCCGGGCTGGCCCTGGTGGTGTTCGCGGTGGCGCTGGTCCGGCTGCCCACCGACTGGGGCGCGCTGGCCCGGGGCGCGCTGCACCCCGGCGCGGCCGGGCAGGGCTGGGCGGCGTACTGGTTCGTGGCGGTGGCGCTGTTCGCCTCCACCGTCAGCCCGTACGAGGTGTTCTTCTTCTCCTCGGGCGGGGTGGAGGAGAAGTGGAGCGCCGCGGACCTGGCCGACGCCCGGGCCAGCGTGCTGGTCGGCTTCCCCGTGGGCGGGTTCCTCGCCCTGTCGCTGGTGGCCACCGCCGCGGTGGTCTTCCACCCGACGGGCACCTCGTTGTCGACGCTCGACCAGGTGGCCGCGCCGGTGGTCATCGCGTTCGGCGGGGTGGGGCTGGCGATCGCCGCGCTGGCGTTCTTCGCGGTCACCTTCGGTGCCGCGCTGGAGACGGGGCTGTCGGCGGCGTACACGGCGGCGCAGTACTTCGGCTGGCAGTGGGGCAAGCGGGTCAGCCCCCGGGACGCCGCCCGCTTCCACAGCGTGCTGCTGGTCAGCGTGCTGCTCGGGGTGCTGGTGCTGCTCACCTCGGTCGACCCGGTGCGGCTGACCGAGTACATGCTGGTGGTCAGCGCGGTGGCACTGCCGCTGACGTACCTGCCGATCCTGATCGTCGCCAACGACCGGACCTACCTGGGCGACCGGGTCAACGGGCCGCTGCTGAACCTGCTCGGCGCGGTGTTCCTGGTGGTGATCGTGGCGGCGTCGGTGGCCGCGATCCCGCTCGCCGTCACGACGGGGATGGGCCGATGAGGCTCCAGTTGGGCCGGCAGCTGCTGGACCGGCAGATCGTGGACCGCGACGGCCGGCTGGTCGGCAAGGTCGACGACGTGGAGTTCGCCGTCGACGCCGACGGGTTCCCGTACGTGGCCTTCCTGCTCACCGGCCAGGCGGCGCTCGCCCGGCGGATCGGCGGGCGGACGGGCCGGTTCCTGGTCGCGGTCGCCGACCGGCTCGCCGACGACCCGCCCGTGCAGCCGCTGCGGATCCCGTTCGCCCAGGTCGCCCGGATCGACAGCGCGGTACGGCTGCGCACCCGGGCGGACGAGCTGCCCCGGCCGCCGGCGGAGGCCTGGCTGCGCCGGCACCTGATCGACCGGATTCCCGGAGCCGACCGTGCGAGCGGGTGAGTTGCTCGGCCGCGCCGCGTACGACCTGCACGGCCGGCGGCTCGGCCGGGTGGTGGACGTGGTGGTGCGCGGGGGCTTCCCGGACGGCCGGCTGCGGCTGACCGACGTGATCGTCACCCGGCACTGGTGGAGCCGGGTGGTGGGGCGGTTGATCGGGGCGGAGCGGCACCCGTCGGGGCCGTGGGCGATCCGGGTGGTGGCGCGGGCGGTGAGCCGCGGCAGTCGGCAGCTCCCCGCCGACCAGGTGCAGCTCCTGCCGCCGGTGCCCGGCTTCCCGTTCGGCGACCCGGGATCCTGACCCGGTCCGGCCGCCTGGGGCGCGGCCGTCGTCCGGCCCCGGTTCTCGTCCTTCCCCCGGCTTGCCCAGATGGTCGGCGGGCGGGTGGAGGCCCGGCCGCCGGTCGGGTCAGCTGCGGGCCTCGTCCAGGAGCTGCTCCTCCTGGTCGGCGCTCTCGTCGGCGGGCGGGGCGACGCGGCGCAGCCGGACCTGGGTGATCGCGCGGTGGTCGATCCCGGACACCTCCAGTTCCCAGGCGTCGATGGTGACGCTCTCCCCCGCGACGGTGGGAATGTGCCCGAGGCAGGCCAGCACCATGCCGGCGACGGTGGTGTAGTCGCCGGCCGGGCGGGCGGGCACCTCGACACCGATGTCCGGCAGGTCGTGCACGGGAAAGGTGCCCGGCAGCAGCAGCGCCCCATCGGCCTCGGTGCGCACCGAACGGACGTCCCGGTCGGTCTCGTCGTAGATCTCCCCGACGATCTCCTCGAGGATGTCCTCCAGGGTGACGATCCCGTCGACGGCGCCGCGCTCGTCCACCACCAGGGCGATGTGCTGCCGCTCCGCCTTGAACTGGCGCAGCGCGTCCACCACCGGCAGCGAGTCGGGCAGCAGCATGGGCGGGCGGGCACACTCGTCGACCGGGCGTCGGCGGGGACGCCGACCAGGTCACGGAGGTGGATCACGCCGACCGCGTCATCCAGGCCGCCGTGCCGGACCACCGGGGCTCGGGAGTGGCCGGTGGCGGCCAGCACCAGGCGGGCGGCCTCCGCGGTGGTCCCGCTGTCGAGCGTGAAGACCTGCAACCGGGGTACGAGGACCGCCCGGAGCTGCCGGTCGGCGATCTCCACCGCGCCGGCGATGATGGTGCGCTGCTCCTTGGTGAAGCCGTGGTTGCCGGCGACGATGTCGCGCAGCTCGTCCGGGCCGATCTCCTCGGGCTGGTGCTTCGGGTTGAGCCCGACCAGGCGTACCACCAGGTCGCTGGTGGCGCCGAGGGCCCAGACGGCCGGCCGGGTGAAGGTGGCCAGCAGGTCCAGCGGGCGGGCCACCAGCAGCGCCCACCGCTCGGCGGACTGCATGGCGATCCGCTTCGGCGCCAGCTCGCCGAAGACCAGGGTGACGAAGGTCAGCGCCAGGGTGACCACCACGATGGCGACCGTCTCGCGGCGCCGCCGAAGAACCCGAGCAGCGGCACCAGGGGCTTGGCCAGCGAGACCGCCGCGGCGGCGGAGGCCAGGAAACCGGCCAGGGTGATGCCGATCTGGATGGTGGCGAGGAACCGGTTCGGGTCCTTGGCGAGGCGGGCCAGCACCTGCCCGGCCCGGCTGGCGCGTTCCAGCCGCTGCACCTGGCTGTCGCGCAGCGACACCAGCGCCATCTCGCTGCCCGCGAAGATCGCGTTCAGGACCACCAGGACTCCGACCAGGGCCAGTTGGCTCCAGTAGCTCTGCACGCCCGGTTCTCTCCCTCACGCGACCGGCGCCGGCCGCCGTGGCCGACACCGCCGGACGGAGGACCCGGCCGGCGTAGGCCTGTCAGTGCCCAGCTCGGACCCGGGTGAATCCTGCCGCGCGCGTCCCGTCCTACGCCGGGGTGGAGGTCGGCAGGTCCAGCACGTACGAGCCGCCCTCGGGGCGGAAACCGAGTCGGTGGTAGTAGGGGGCGACCATGCCGGGCGGGCTGACCACCCGGCGGAAGCCCCGGTCGGTGAAAAGGCTGCTGCGGCGGTAGACGAACTCCCCCGGGGTGAAGTCGCGGAACCGCTGGGTGACGTAGTCCAGGTCGATCTGGGCCACCCCGTCGGGCTCGGCGTGCGAGAGCACCACGCCGACCACCTCGTCGGCGCGCACCACCAGGAACGCCGACCGCTCGGCGGCGGGCGCCGCCCACCGGAAGTCGGGGTTGAACCGGGCGATGTCGGCGGCGTGCACCCGCAGCGTGTGCGCCAGGAACTGGTCGTCCACGCCCACCTCGACCACCTGGTAGGTCTCCTCGTCGTGCCGGGTGGCCAGCATCTTCCGCAGGTACCACACGTTGATCACGGTGAGCACCACGTTCAGGCCGACCATGGGCCACACGTGCACGGCGGCGTTGTAGCCGATGAGGATCAGGCAGCCGACGAGGTTGAGCGCGCGCAGCCGCAGGATGCGCGTCTGCAGCAGGGACCAGACCAGCAGCGCGGAGCCGGCCCAGCCGACGAGTTCCAGCCAGTTCACCCCGGGGACACTAGTGGTTGCGCTGGTCAGCCGCCTCGGCGGGCAGCTCCAGCACCCATTCCTCCACCTCCGTGCCGCGGCCCGCGGCGTACCCGGAGTCCTCGCCGACCACGACGAAGCCGCACTTGCGCAGCACGGCGAGGGAGGCGCCGTTGTCCTTGGCGGCGCGGGCGTGCACCGGCCGCTGCGGCAGCTCGCGCAGCAGCGCGGCGAGCGCGGCGGTGGCGTACCCCCGACCCCAGCGGGTCGGGTCGATCCAGTAGCTGACCTCGGTGCGTTCCTCGACCGGGAAGGCGGCCACGTGCCCCACCACCTCGCCGCCGACGGTGGCGGCGCGCGTCAGGATCCGCGGGTCGGCGCGGATCCGCGACCAGTGCGCGTCGAAGGCCGCCCGGTCGGCCGGGTCGGCGGGACCGAAGGCGGCCATCCAGTTGGCCTGCGGATCCTGCTGGTAGCCGAAGAGCACGGGCAGGTCGTCGTCGCGCACCGGGCGCAGCTGGAGGTCGGCCGTCACGCCCCCGGACGATACGCACCCACTCCGACACTCCCGCACCGCCGGCCACGCCGTCCGCCCCTACCGGCAGCGCCCCCGGGGCGCGCCCTGGGCGGCACTTTCCCGGAGAGCGTGCCTGTCCGGCCCGGAACAGCCACGCTTTCCGGGAAAGTGCGCCCGAATCGGGCCGGCCGGTCGCGTTCGGCGGTCCGGGGTTCACCCGGCCGGTGGAGGTGCGGGCGGCCACGGGGTGGCCGGCGGTCGTCGGCGCGCAGGATCGGGACATGCGGGGGGATGTGGGAGCG
>NZ_JAEVHN010000287.1:0-7555 GCF_016803375.1 Micromonospora sp. 4G55 | reverse complement strand
GACCAGGTCGGCGGCCTGCTGCTCCCACTGGGCGTAGTGGTCCGGGTAGGCCGAGACCTGCACGGTCTGGGCGGCCTCGGTCAGCGGCATGTCCTTCCAGCCGTCGACCTGCTTGAGACCCTTGAGGAACGCCATCGTCGAGTACTCGGGGTCGGTGATCTGCTCGACCGTGCCCCAACCGCTGGACGGGCGCTGCTGGAACAGACCCTGCGAGTCGAAGTCGTTACGGTCACCCAGGTGACCCAGGTTCTCCAGCTTCGACTCCTGCAGCGACGTGGCGATCGCGACCACGGCGGCCCGCTCGTCCATGCCCGACTTCTTCGTCGCGGCGATGATCGCCTTCACGTTGGCGGTCTGCTCAGCGCCGACGTCGATGTGCGACTGCTTGCCCTGCACACCGTGCGGGATCAGCTTGCTCTTGCCGGGCTTGTCGGCCTGCACCACGGCAACGGCCTTGGCGTCGACCGGGGCGGCGTGGGCCTCGGTCACGGGGCCGGCGAAGACGCCACCGGCGAAGGCCAGACCAGCAATACCCAGCACGCTCTTACGCAAAATGGTGGTGTTCATGGGGGAAGCTCCTTCAGGGGGTTGACGCCGCCGGTCGACCGGGGGATCGACATGACAGGCGGCGTAAGCACCACGAGTAGGCGCTCACACACAAGGGGAAAAGTCTTCTGACCGGCAGGCTTCACGAGCGGGGGGCTCGGCGCCGGGTCCATGTGTAACGACCGGCGGCCCACCATCATTCCGGGGGCCCGGCATCCCGGGCCGGCCACGCGTTCGGGCCAGGCCAGCGGGGTGCTGCTGCGATCGTCCAGGTGAGTAACGACGCCGGGCCGGCCGCCATTCCGCCGTGCGGGTGCCGCCGGTCGCGGGACACCGGCCGATCGGGCATGAACCGGACATCGCGCCGGACCGTCCCGCCCCGGTGGCGGCCCGATCCGTCCGCCTGGCGGGAGGTGGGGCGGGTGTCCGCGTACCCGAAGAGGAGCCGGCAGGGGCGGGCGCTGGTCCGGAGGGAGGGTTTACGGGGTTTTGGTGGGTATTGGCCGGCGGTGCGGGAGCGGTACGGACCGGGGTGTCGGGTGTGACAGTCCCGTTTGTCGGCCGATCCGAGGCTGTCAGACGCAGTCACTTGGTGTCGGCTTGATAGCGATTGCCTAACGGCCGTTCCGCTTGCTGTGTGTCCTGTCATAGCCTCCCGCTCACGGACCGCCCATGAAACCGGCGTGGTCACGCGGATGACAGAGGTGAGAGATGCAGGCGAGAAGGCTTAGAACGGCCGTGACCCTCGCGGCCGTTGCAGCCCTGGCGGTCGGCGCGGCCGGCTGTGCGGAAAGCGACCGCAGCGACGACAGCGGCGAGGCCAAGACGGGCGGCACCTTCATCTTCGCGGGTGCCGGTGACCCCAAGAACTTCGACCCGATCTTCAACGATGACGGTGAGTCGTTCCGGCCGATCCGGCAGATGTACGACACCCTCATCCAGCACAAGCCGGGCACGGCGGAGCTCCAGGGCGGCCTGGCGGAGAGCTGGGAGCACGACCCCGAGGGCAAGGTCTGGACCTTCAAGCTGCGCCAGGGCGTGAAGTTCCACGACGGCACCCCCTTCAATGCCGCGGCGGTCTGCTTCAACTTCGACCGCTGGTACAACATGAAGGGCGCCGCTGCCCAGTCGCAGATGATCTACTACATGGACGTCTTCGGCGGCTTCGCGAAGAACGAGAGCCCCGACGCCGGCAAGCCGGTCTACAACAAGTGCGAGGCCAAGGACGACGGCACCGCCGTCATCACCCTCAACCAGTACAAGGGTGCGTTCCCCGGCGCCTTCGCGCTGACCGCGCTCTCGATCGCCAGCCCGGAGGCCCTGAAGAAGGGCGACGCCGACACGGTCAAGCAGAACGGCGACTCCTTCGAGTACAGCTCGTTCGCCACCAGCGGCCCGGTCGGCACCGGCCCGTTCACGTTCGGCGGCTGGGACAAGGCCAAGAACGAGGTCACCCTGAACCGGAACCCGGACTACTTCGGGGAGAAGGCCAAGGTCGACAAGCTGATCATCAAGATCATCAAGGACGAGAACACCCGCAAGCAGGAGCTGCGCGCGGGCACCGTCCAGGGCATCGACTTCCCGGCCCCGGCAGACCGCAAGGCGCTCGAGGGTGAGGGCTTCCAGGTCGTCGCCCGGCCCGCGTTCAACATCCTCTACCTGGGCATCAACCAGAAGAACCCGAAGCTGAAGGACCTGCGGGTGCGCCAGGCGATCGCCTACGCCCTCAACCGTCAGCAGCTCGTGCAGACCAAGGGCCCGGGTGGCTCGAAGGTCGCCGACGAGTTCATGCCGGACACCGTGCTCGGCTACGCCCCGGACGTGCAGAAGTACGAGTACAACCCGGAGAAGGCCAAGCAGCTGCTCAAGGAGGCCGGCGCCGAGGGTCTGACCCTCAACTTCTACTACCCGCCGGACGTCTCCCGGCCGTACATGCCGAACCCGCAGGAGATCTTCACGATCCTCGCCAACGACCTGCAGGCCGTCGGTATCAAGGTCAACGGCGTGCCGCGTCCGTGGAACGGTGGCTTCAAGGACGACGTGCAGCAGTTCGGCAAGCAGGACCTGCACATCCTGGGCTGGACCGGTGACTACAACGACCCGGGCAACTTCGTCGGCACGTTCTTCGGCCGCGGCAAGGTCGAGTTCGGCGACCAGTCGATGACCGAGATGTTCGACGCCATCGCCAAGGCCGACGGCACCGTCGACGAGGCGGCCAAGAAGGCGGCCTGGGAGCAGGTCAACCGGGACATCGCCAGCAAGTGGCTGCCGGCCGTGCCGGTCTGGCACGCCCCGCCGGCCATCGTCGTCACCAAGGACGTCAAGGGTCTGGTCGCCAGCCCGCTGACCGACGAGCGGTTCAACACGGTCAGCGTCACCAAGTGACGTACGTCGCTGACGCCGTAGGCGCGTATCGGCCCGGGTCCGGGGCTCCATCCCGGCCCGGGCCGATTCCGCGAACATCGAGAGTCTGGTGTGTGAGAGATGTTGCGAGTCATAGTCCGCCGCCTGCTGCAGCTGGTGGTGACGCTGATAGCGCTGTCGGCGCTGATCTTCATCTGGCTGCGGAACCTGCCCGGCGGCCCGGTCGAGGCGCTGCTCGGCGAGCGGGCGACCCCCGAGCGCCGCGCCCTGCTGATCAAGGCGCTCGGCTACGACCAGCCGATCCTGGTGCAGTACGGCAAGTTCATGCAGCGAGTCCTCACCGGTGACTTCGGCAACTCGATCCGGACCGGTGACCCGGTCAGCGAGGTGATCGGGCGGGCCTTCCCCGCCACCATCGAGCTGGCCCTAGCCGCGATGATCATCGCGGTGGGCCTGGGCATCCCGCTCGGCTACCTCGCCGCCCGCTGGCGTGGTCGCTCCCTCGACAACCTGGCGATCGCCGGCACCCTGGTCGGCATCTCGATCCCGATCTTCTTCCTGGGCTACCTGCTCAAGGACGTGTTCACCCAGAACATCCACTGGTTCCCGCCGTCCGGGCGGGTCACCACCGGGCTGGACAACACGAACGTCACCGGGTTCTACGTCCTCGACGGCCTGCTGACCCGGGAGTTCGACGCCAGCGCCGACGCGCTCTGGCACCTGATCCTGCCGGCGGTCACGCTGGCCACCATCCCGCTGGCGGTGATCGTCCGGATCACCCGGGCCAGCGTGCTCGACGTGCTCAACGAGGACTACGTGCGCACGGCCGAGGCCAAGGGCCTGCGGCACCGGACCATCCGGGGCCGGCACATCCTGCGCAACGCCCTGCTGCCGGTGGTCACCACCATCGGCCTGCAGACCGGCGCGCTGCTCTCCGGCGCGGTGCTCACCGAGAAGGTCTACAACTGGGGCGGCCTCGGCACGCTGATCGTCGACTCGATCACCGGCGGCCGGGACTACCCGGTGCTCCAGGCGATCATCCTGCTGGCCGCCCTGGTCTTCGTGGTGGTCAACCTCCTGGTCGACCTCTCCTACGCCTTCATCGACCCGAGGGTGCGTGTCCGATGACCGATCCGACCACCCAGGCCGGCGCCACGGCGCCGGCGCCCCGTACCGGTGACGAGCGCACGGGCGGCGTGAGCGAGCGGAACATCGGCCTGCTCGGCGACCGGAAGAAGGCGCGGCTGGACGAGCTGGCCCGAGCCACCGCCGACAACGGCGGCGTCAGCCTCTTCCGCGACGCGCTGCGGCGGCTCCGGCGCAACCCGGTCGCCATCGTCGGCGCCGTCATCGTCGGCCTGTTCATCCTCGTGGCGGTCTTCGCGCCGCTGATCGCGCCGCACGACCCGGCGCAGGAGTTCGACGCGCTCACCAAGAACCTGACCGTGGAGAACATTCCGGGGGCCACCGCCGGGCACCCGCTCGGCTCCGACCCGCTGGGTCGCGACTTCCTCTCCCGGCTCATCTACGGCAGCCGACAGACCCTCTTCGTCGGCGTGCTCGCCACCCTGATCGGTCTCTCCCTCGGCGTGCTGCTCGGCGCGATCGCGGGCGCCTTCGGTGGCTGGGTCGACGTCGTCCTGATGCGACTCACCGACGTGATGCTGGCGCTGCCCAGCCTGCTGCTGGCGATCACCCTGGTCGCCATGGCCAGCAAGTCCAGCCAGTGGACGGTCATCTTCGCGGTGGCCATCGTCAGCGTGCCGATCTTCGCCCGGTTGCTGCGCGGCTCGATGCTCGCCCAGCGGGAGAGCGACCACGTACTCGCCGCGCGGGCGCTCGGCGTCAAGGAGCGCAACATCGTGCTGCGGCACATGCTGCCCAACTCGCTGACCGCGGTGATCGTGCAGGCCACGCTCACCTTCGCGGTGGCGATCCTGGACGCGGCGGCGCTCTCCTTCCTCGGCCTCGGCGACCCGGACATCAACCGCGCCGAGTGGGGCCTGATGCTCGGCGTGGACGGCGTCCACTACTTCGAGGCCCGCCCCGAGCTGGCCTACTACCCGGCGCTCGCGATCATCGTGGTCGCGCTCGGCTTCACCCTGCTGGGCGAGGCGATGCGCGACGCCATCGACCCGAAGAACCGGCGGTGAGGGCGGTGCGGCGGACCAGCACGGCCGGCGTGGGCCGCCGGCGAGCGAAGCATCAGCGCAGTGAGGAAGTGACCCGATGAGCCTGCTCGACGTACGCGACCTGAGCGTGGTGTTCCAGCGGCGGGGCGAGCGGCCGTTCACCGCCGTGGACAAGGTGAGCTTCAGCGTGGAGCCGGGCCAGACCGTCGGCCTGGTCGGCGAGTCCGGCTGCGGCAAGAGCGTCACCAGCCTCGCGATCATGGGCCTGCTGCCCAAGCGGGGCAACAAGGTCAGCGGCGAGGTGCTCTTCGACGGCGCCGACCTGCTCACGCTCCGCCCGGACGACATGCGGGACCGGCGTGGCCGGGACATCGGCATGATCTTCCAGGACCCGCTCTCCTCGCTGAACCCGGTCATCCCGATCGGCGTGCAGGTGGCCGAGGTGCTGGAGCGGCACCAGGGGATGGACCGCAAGAAGGCGCTGCGGGAGGCCCGGGAACTGCTCGACGCGGTCGGCATCCCGGACCCGGACCGGCGGCTGAAGGAGTATCCGCACCAGATCTCCGGCGGCATGCGGCAGCGCGCGCTGATCGCCATCGCGTTGGCCTGCAAGCCGCGGCTGCTGATCGCGGACGAGCCGACCACCGCCCTGGACGTGACCATCCAGGCGCAGATTCTCACCCTGCTCAAGCAGTTGGTCGACGAGACCGGCACCGCGCTCATCATGATCACGCACGACCTCGGTGTGGTGGCCGGCCTCTGCGACACGGTCAACGTGCTCTACGGCGGCAAGGTGGTCGAGCGGGCCGCCCGGCACGAGCTGTTCGCCCGGGCCCGGCACCCGTACACCCACGGGCTGCTCAGCTCCGTGCCCCGGCTGGACTCGCCGCGTGGCGAGCGGCTGCACGCCATCCGCGGCTCGGTGGCCGACAACATCCCGTGGGCCGAGGGGTGCGCCTTCGCGCCCCGCTGCGACAACGTCGTGGACGCCTGCCTGGAGGGCCCACCCCCGCTGGAGCCCACCGCCACCGGCGGCGACCTTCGCTGCAACAACCCCGTTTCCGAGGAGGTGGCGGTCCCGTGACCGAACGGACCGGACCACTGGTCGAACTGCGCGACCTCAAGGTCCACTTCCCGATCAAGAGCGGCCTGCTCTTCGACCGCACCATCGGGTACGTCTACGCCGTCGACGGCGTCTCGCTCGCCATCCGGGCCGGTGAGACGTACGGGCTGGTCGGCGAGTCGGGCTGCGGCAAGTCGACGCTGGGCCGCGGCCTGCTGCGGCTGGTCGAGCCGACCGACGGCGAGATCCTCTTCGACGGCACCGACGTCCGGCAGCTCAAGGGCGAGAAGATGCGCCTGGCCCGCCGCCGGATGCAGATGATCTTCCAGGACCCGCTGTCCAGCCTGGACCCCCGCCAGTCGGTGGAGTCGCTGCTGGTCGAGGGGCTCAAGGCGCACGGCCTCGCCAACGACAAGGCGGAGACGAGCCGGCGGCTGCGGGAGACCCTGGAGGCGGTCGGCCTGCCCGCGTCGGCGCTGAGCAAGTACCCGCACGAGTTCTCCGGCGGCCAGCGCCAGCGGATCGGCATCGCCCGGGCGCTGGTGCTCAACCCGGAGCTGATCGTCGCCGACGAGCCGGTGTCGGCGCTCGACGTGTCCATCCAGGCGCAGGTGCTCAACCTACTGGAGGACCTCCAGAACGAGCGCGGCCTGACGTACCTGATCATCGCGCACGACCTGGCGGTGGTCCGGCACATCGCCGACACGGTGGGCGTGATGTACCTGGGTGGTCTGGTGGAGGAGGCGTCCAGCGACGACCTCTACCGGGAGCCGATGCACCCGTACACCAGGGCGCTGATGTCGGCGGTACCGGTGCCGGACCCGCTGGTGGAGGACCGTCGCGAGCGGATTCTGCTCGCCGGCGACCTGCCCTCGCCGACCAACCCGCCGTCCGGGTGCCGCTTCCACACCCGGTGCCCGTGGGCGCAGCCGACCCGCTGCGCCGACGAGCGGCCGGCGCTGCGCGAGGTGGTCGGCGGGCACAAGGTCGCCTGCCACTACGCCGAGGAGATCGCGGCCGGCCGGATCCGTCCGCACGAGGTGGAGCCGGAGCTGGTCCGGCCGGACGACGGTGGAGCGCCGGACACCGGTGAGCTGATCCCGACGCCGTGAGCACGTGCCGAGGCCCCCAACCCCGCGCGGGGTCGGGGGCCTCGGCGTGTCTCAGCCCTCCGGGCGGTTGAGCAGGGCGACCGCGACGGCGTGGACGGCGTCCAACCCGGCCGGGTCGGCAAGCGCGGCCTTCCCGCCGGTCACCGCGTACCACTCGTCGGCGTCCTTGTACTGCACGGAGAGGGTGACCTGCCCGTCGGCGTACCGGGTCTTCAGGGTCAGCTCGCCGGTCACCACGCCGGCCTCGTCGGTCATCACCCCGCCGGGCCCGGCCACCAGGTCGGCGGTCAGCTCCCGGGGTGACGCGTCCGGTCGGGCGTCGGCACTCATCCCGGCCC
>NZ_JAEVHN010000286.1:0-7555 GCF_016803375.1 Micromonospora sp. 4G55 | reverse complement strand
CGCCCGGTCGGCCACCCCGGCGTGCGGATGCCGGCCCAACCGCTATGTTGTGGGCGTGCAGGCGATCCGGGGGAAGCAGGACCGACGGTGATCCATTTCCCGGCGCAGCGGCGTGGCCCGCTGAGCGCGTTGAGCCTCCGGCTGGCCGCCGCCCTGGGCCTGGTGCTGCTGACCGTCGCGGTGGTCTTCCTCGACCGGAACGGCTACCGCGACGTCGACGAGAACGGGCTGACCCTGCTCGACTGCGCCTACTACGCGGTGGTCACCCTCTCCACGACCGGGTACGGCGACATCACCCCGTTCTCGCAGTCGGCCCGGCTGGTCAACGTCCTGTTCATCACCCCCGCCCGGGTGCTCTTCCTGATCATCCTGGTCGGTACCACCCTGGAAGTCCTGACCGAGCAGTACCGGACCGGCCGTCGGCTGGGGCGGTGGAGGAGAACCGTGAAGGACCACGTCATCATCTGCGGCTACGGCACCAAGGGCCGCAGCGCGGTCTCCGCCCTGCTCGAGAACGGCCTGGACAAGTCCCGGATCGTGGTGGTGGAGCGCAGCGGCACCGCGCTGCGGCAGGCGACCTCCGCCGGCCTGGTCGCCATCGAGGGCTCGGCCACCCGCTCGTCCGTGTTGGAGGAGGCGCACGTCCGCAACGCCAAGGCGGTGATCATCGCGACCGACAGCGACGACGCCTCGGTGCTGGTGGCGCTGACCGCGCGGCAGCTCACCGCCGGCCAGGTCCGGATCATCGCGGCGGTCCGCGAGGCGGAGAACGCCCCGCTGCTGCGGCAGAGCGGCGCGCACCACGTGATCGTCTCCTCGGCCACCGCCGGGCGGCTGCTGGGGCTCTCCACCTCGGCGCCGCCGCTGATCGACGTGGTGGAGGACCTGCTCACCCCCGGCCAGGGCATGGCGCTGGCGATGCGCTCCGCCGAGCGGCACGAGGTCGGCAAGTCGCCGCGCGAGCTGGAGTCCCTGGTCATCGCGCTGGTCCGCCGGGGCAAGGTGGTCACCCTCGCGGACAGGGCCGGCGCGGTGATCGAGACCGGCGACATGCTCGTCCACGTCCGCGACGACCGCCCCCAAACCACCGCCACCCACCCCTGACCCCCCGGGCCCACCGGACGCACTTACAGAGAAAGAGTGGCTATCCCGTCGGGAATAGCCACTCTTTCTCCGTAAAAGGTGCCTGCGTCAGAGGATGGTCCAGGTGTCGCCGGTGGCGAGGAGACCGGCGAGCTGCTGCTCGGGGGTCTCGGTGACCTTCGCCTTGGCGGCGGCCACCTGCTCCTGCACCACGCTGTCGTAGGACGGGCGGTCGACCGAGCGGAACACGCCGATCGGGGTGTTGCGCAGGTCGAGACCGGGCAGCCGGGACAGCGCGAAGGCGTACGCGGGGTCGTCGACTGTGGCGTCGTGCACCACGATCTCCTCGGCCGGGGTGGCCGCGGTCTCCCGGACCTCCAGCCCGAACCCGCCCGGCGGGTGGACGACGCAGAACTGCCCGTCCTTGCCGAACGTGATCGGCTGCCCGTGCTCCAGCCGGATCAGGTAGTCGTCCCGGGTGGCCGGCTCCTTGAGCTGGTCGAACGCGCCGTCGTTGAAGATGTTGCAGTTCTGGTAGATCTCCACGAACGCGGAACCCTGGTGCTGGGCGGCGGCCCGCAGCACCGACTGGAGGTGCTTGCGGTCCGAGTCGATGGTGCGGCCGACGAAGGTGGCCTCCGCGCCCAGCGCCAGCGACAGCGGGTTGAACGGGGCGTCCGCCGAGCCGACCGGGGTCGACTTGGTGATCTTGCCGACCTCGGAGGTCGGCGAGTACTGCCCCTTGGTCAGGCCGTAGATCCGGTTGTTGAACAGCAGGATCTTGAGGTTGACGTTGCGGCGCAGCGCGTGGATCAGGTGGTTGCCGCCGATCGACAGCGCGTCGCCGTCGCCGGTGACCACCCAGACCGACAGGTCCGGCCGGGACACCGACAGGCCGGTGGCGATCGCCGGGGCGCGGCCGTGGATCGAGTGCATCCCGTAGGTGTTCATGTAGTACGGGAAGCGCGAGGAGCAGCCGATCCCAGAGACGAAGACGGTGTTCTCCCGGGCGATGTTCAGCTCCGGCATGAACTGCTGGATGGCCGCCAGGATCGCGTAGTCACCGCAACCGGGGCACCAGCGCACCTCCTGGTCGGACTTGAAGTCCTTGGCGGTGAGCTTCAGGGCGACGGGCTCAGACATTCTTCAGGACCTCTTCCAGCGTCGTCTCCAGCTCGGCGGCGGTGAACGGCAGGCCGCGGACCTGGTTGTAGCCGATCGCGTCGACCAGGTACTTGGCCCGGATCACGTGGGCGAGCTGGCCGAGGTTCATCTCGGGGATGACCACCCGGTCGTAGGAGCGCAGCACCTCGCCGAGGTTGGCGGGCATCGGCGCCAGGTGGCGCAGGTGCGCCTGCGCGATCGACAGGCCGCGCTGGCGCAGGCCCCGGCAGGCCGCCCCGATCGGCCCGTACGTCGAGCCCCAGCCGAGCACCAGCACCCGGGCGTCGCCGTCCGGGTCCTCCACCTCGACGTCCGGCACCGGGATCGTCTCGATCCGGGCCGCCCGGGTCCGCACCATGAAGTCGTGGTTCGCCGGGTCGTACGAGATGTCACCGGTCTTGTCGGCCTTCTCCAGGCCGCCGATGCGGTGCTCCAGCCCCGGCGTACCCGGGATGGCCCACGGCCGGGCCAGGGTCTCCGGGTCGCGCAGGTAGGGCAGGAACGTGGTGCCGTCCTCGCCGTTGGGCTCGGTGGCGAACTCGACCCGCAGGTCGGGCAGGGACTCCACGTCGGGCAGCAGCCACGGCTCGGAGCCGTTGGCGACGTAGTTGTCGGACAGCAGGATCACCGGGGTGCGGTAGGTCAGCGCGATCCGGGCCGCCTCCAGCGCCGCGTGGAAGCAGTCGGAGGGCGACTTCGGCGCGATCACCGCGACCGGGGCCTCACCGTGCCGGCCGTGCAGCGCCATGTTCAGGTCGGCCTGCTCGGTCTTGGTGGGCATGCCGGTGGACGGGCCGGCCCGCTGCACGTCGACGATGACCAGCGGCAGCTCCAGCGCCACCGCGAGGGAGATCGTCTCGCTCTTGAGCGCCACGCCCGGGCCGCTGGTGGTGGTGACGCCGAGCGAGCC
This sequence comes from Micromonospora sp. 4G55, assembly GCF_016803375.1. Taxonomy (NCBI): domain Bacteria; kingdom Bacillati; phylum Actinomycetota; class Actinomycetes; order Micromonosporales; family Micromonosporaceae; genus Micromonospora; species Micromonospora sp. 4G55. The sequence continues at coordinate 4,398 of NZ_JAEVHN010000286.1, read as the reverse complement.
GCCGTACGAGGCGCCCAGCGCGGCGCCGACCGCGGCGATCTCGTCCTCGGCCTGCATGGTGACCACGCCGAACCGCTTGTGCTTGCTCAGCTCGTGCAGGATGTCCGACGCCGGGGTGATCGGGTACGCCCCGAGGAACACCGGCAGCCCGGAGCGGACGCCGGCGGCCACCAGGCCGAGCGAGAGCGCCGCGTTGCCGGTGATGTTCCGGTAGGTGCCCGGCAGCATCTTGGCCGGCTTCACCTCGTACCGCACGGAGAACGAGTCGGTGGTCTCGCCGAAGTTCCAGCCGGCCCGGAAGGCAGCCACGTTCGCGGCGACCAGTTCCGGGCGGGCGGCGAACTTGCGCTCCAGGAAGCGCAGCGTCGACTCGTACGGCCGGGAGTACATCCAGGAGAGCAGGCCCAGCGCGAACATGTTCTTGGCCCGCTCGGCGTCCTTCTTGGACACGTCGAGCTCGGCGAGCGCGCCGACCGTCATCGAGGTCAGCGCCACCGGGTGCACCACGTAGCCGGCGAGCGAGTCGTCGTCCAGCGGGCTGGCCTCGTAGCCCACCTTGGCCAGGTTGCGCCGGGTGAACTCGTCGGTGTTGACGATGATGTCCGCGCCGCGGGGCAGGTCGGCCAGGTTGGCCTTGAGCGCCGCCGGGTTCATCGCCACCAGCACGTTCGGCGCGTCGCCGGGGGTGAGGATGTCGTAGTCGGCGAAGTGCACCTGGAAGCTCGACACGCCGGGCAGCGTGCCGGCGGGCGCCCGGATCTCGGCCGGGAAGTTGGGCAACGTGGAGATGTCGTTGCCCAGCTGCGCCGTCTCGGAGGTGAACCGGTCGCCGGTCAACTGCATGCCGTCGCCGGAGTCACCGGCGAACCGGATGACCACCCGGTCCAGTTGACGGATCTGCTTGGTCACGCCTGCACCTCGCTTCGCTCAGCCCCGTCGCGCGGGCGGCTGAACCTGATGGTGACCCGGCCTTGCCCCGCCACGTGACCTCCTTGACGCGCCGCTGCGCCGATCCGCCCGTGGCTGGTCCGGCCCGCTGTCGTTTCTCACCCAGAGCCTACGTCGAGCCGTTAGGGCATCCTTGGTGGAGGTCCGACGAGTGGGAACGAATCCGAAGGTTGTTCGTCCGGTTCTGGGCCGTTTCGGGGGGACCGCCGTAATCGAGATCACCGCCGCCGACCCTTACCGGGCCGGTCGGTTCAGTCGGATGCCGGATTCGCCGACGGGTCCGGCACCGGCCCGCTCATCCGGCGCCGCAACGAGGTGGTGGCCAGCGCGAGCGCCAGCACCACCAGCAGCCCGGAGACGACGATCAGGGTGACCGCGATCCGCTGCGCCGAGCTCATCGCGCCCCCGTCGGAGGTCTGACCGGCCGCGGTGATCACGCCCTGCGAGCCGGTGGGGACCGGGGTCGCCGCCGGCGGGGTGGCCAGCGCCGCCGCCGCGGTGATCCGGAAGCTCATCTGCATCTGCCGGGTCCGCCCGGAGCGCGGGTCGAGTTGGGCGATCACCGCTCCGGCCAGCGGCGCCTCGCGCTGGGCCTGCGGGGTGGCGGCGACCGGCAGGCGCAGGGTGGTGGTACGGCCCGCCGCCACGGTCCCGGCGTCGCAGCGGGTACGCGTCGGCGAGACCACCGCGCAGCCGGGCGTGGAGAGCACGCTGACCCCGTCGGGCAGCACCACCTCGACCCGTCCCGCGGCGTCCACCCGGCCGGTGTTGCCCAGCCGGACGCCCAGTTCGGCGGGGCCGCCGCTGATGTCGAAGGCCACCTCATCGGCGTCGAGACTCATCCCGGGCACCGGCGGGCCGGGCGGGAAGAGGACCGCGAAGCCCTCGTTGTCCGCGGCGGTGGCCGTCCCCGCGCCGGACGCGGTGACCCGCACCGAGCCGCTGAGCGGCATCTTCCGCCACGCCTGGCCGTCGACCCGGACCCGGATCAGGCTGGTGAACTTCGCGCCCGGGGCGGCGGCCCACTCGCCGCACTGCCAGTTGCCGCCGCCCACCGCGGCGCAGCCCGGGGTGCCCGCGTCGGTCAGCCCGGCGGGCAGGGTGTAGGCGAGGTGGACCCGCCCGGCGAGCGTCCCGGTGTTGGTGACGGTCACCCGCAGGCGTGGGTGGGGTGCTCCGGGCGTTCCAGTAGGCGGGGGCCGAGCATGATGTACGGCGACGAGTCGGACTTCTGATGCACTAAGGGATCTTCAGCGATCGGGTGACAGTTGTTGACTTGACCCAGGCAAGGCCCTCGGACTGCTGCGCGAGATGTCTGACGTCTTAGTGCTCCAGCCGGGGTTGTTGACCTTGGCTGAGCTGCGGATCGATGCGGTGCGGGAATGAGGGCAGCCACCGTTGATCATGGACGGTTGTGTGGACTGACCATGAGGCAGCGGTGGCTGCCAGATACAGGGCAGACGCTAGCGGTGGCGGGTGTTGTTTGACGACCTGATGTTGACGGTCGGGCATCGTTTCCGCAGGCCGGAGCCGCGTCGCCAGGTGCGTGACTTCGTCCGGGGCTTGCTGGCGCCGTTACCGACGAAGAACTGCTGGACCATCGCGGAGCATGCCGGGGACGCCGGCCCGGACGGGATGCAGGACCTGCTGACCCGGGTGAAGTGGGACGACACCGCGGTCCGTGCCGACGTCCGCGCGTTCGTCGCCCGGCAGCTCGGTGAGGCTGACGCCGTGCTGGTCATCGACGAGACCGGTGACCTGAAGAAAGGACGGCACACCGTCGGCGTCCAGCGGCAGTACTCGGGCACGGCCGGGAAAGTCGAGAACTATCAGCTCGCCGTGCATCTCGTCTACGCCACCGAGGCTGCTCACGCGATGCTCGATACGGCCCTCTACCTGCCGAAGCCTTGGTGCGACGACCCCGAGCGGCGAGCCGAGACCGGCATCCTCGATACCGTGCGGTTGGCGACCAAGCCGCAACTGGCAGCCAGGATGATCGAGGCCGCGGTCACCGCCGGGCTGCCCTGCCGGTGGGCGGCCGGCGACGAGGCCTACGGCAACGATCCGCGCCTGGCCGCACGGCTACGTCAGCTGCGACTGGGCTACGTCCTGGCCGTGGCCCGCTCACATCAGGTGACCACCGGCCTCGGCACCTACCGCGTCGACGTCCTGGCCGCGAAGCTTCCCGCCACCGCGTGGCAGCGGGTGTCCGCCGGCCTGGGCGCGAAAGGCTACCGCTACTACGACTGGTCCTTCACCGCTCTGCCACACGCCGCCGACGGCCACGGCGGACACCACTGGCTGCTGATCCGCCGCAATCGCAGAACCGGCGAGCTGGCCTTTTACCGCTGCTGGTCACTCGAACCCGTCGCCTTGGGTGTCCTTGTCGCGGTCGCCGGCCGCCGCTGGAAGATCAAAGAATCGTTCCAAGCCGCGAAGACCGGACTCGGCCTCGACCAGCACCAACACCGCCGCTGGACCTCCTGGCACCGCTGGATCACCCTCGCGATCCTCGCCCACGCCTTCCTCGCCGCCGCGACCGCCGGCCACCGCCACCGCTACAACCCAGCCGATCTGATCCCGCTGACCGTCAACGAGCTACGCCACCTGTTCAACATCCTGATCATCGAACCCACCCGCCGCCGCACCGACCCGCTGCTCTGGTCCATCCGCCGACGCCGTCACCAAGCCCGACCCAAGACTAGCCACTACACCCGACAAGCCGGGACTGTGGGGGACTGTCTCGCTAACGGTGTTTTCGGCGATCTTGGTTAGTAGGTTTCAGCGGCCGGGAAGCGGTCGCTGAAGGTGATGGCGAAGGCGTTCAACGCGAGTTTCCAGCGCATCGTCCATCGGGTCCTGCCTGCTCCCGTGGGGTCCAGGGACCGGGTCACCAGGTACAGACACTTCAACGCGGCCTGCTCGTTGGGGAAGTGGCCGCGGGCCTTGACGGCCCGCCGGTAGCGGGCGTTGAGCGACTCGATCGCGTTGGTCGAGCAGATGACCGTGCGGATCTCCAGGTCGTAGTCGAGGAACGGGATGAACTTGGCCCGGGCGGCGGTGGCGTTGACCGCGGTGTAGATCGGCTTGATATCGCGCTTCAGCTCATCCCAGTACCTGCGCGACGTGAGGCGGAAGGTGTTGCGGATCAGATGGATCACGCACGTCTGCACCACCGTCTGCGGCCAGCCAGGGCATCGACGCGGCGAAGAAGATCAAGGGGCGCAAGCGGCACATCCCCACCGACACCCTCGGCCTGCTCCTGGCCGTGATCGTCACCGCCGGCGTCGGTGCAGGACTCCACCGCGGGCCGGCACCTGCTCGACACCGTTGCCGCCGATCACCCGGCCGGGCCAAGGCCTGGGTCGACGGCGGCTACAACAACGCGGTACGCGCGCATGGCGCCCGGCTCGGTATCGACGTCGAGGTGGTACCCCGCACCGCCGGGAA
>NZ_JAEVHN010000285.1:0-7579 GCF_016803375.1 Micromonospora sp. 4G55 | reverse complement strand
GCCGGGGATGCGCCCGGCGAGCCGGGCCTGCCCGGGGGTGGCGATCGCCGGCCGGAACGGCCGGGTCTGCTCGTGTTCGGCGATCAGCTCGTCGAGCTGCGCGATCACCGCCGCGCGCTGTTCGATGGCGTCGGCGAAGGCCAGGGTGAGGGCGAACCGGAACTCGGCCGCCGCCGTGGGCGGCACCAGCAGGCCGCAGGTGCGCCGCCGGTCGAGGACCTGGATCAGCGACACCGGGGCCGCCGGGTCGTGGGACAGGCCGGTCATCTTCCCGTACGCCCAGTCGCGCCGGCCGCGCCCGCCGAGCAGCACCAGTCGGCGGTTGGTGATGACGGCCACGCCGGCGTCGGTGGCCCGGACGCCGTCGGGGAGCCGGTGGCGCAGCGGCGCCGGCAGCGGCTCGACCGTCAGGTCGGGTGCGGGCAGCACCGTGGTGTGCCGGACCTCGACCAGTTGCGCGGCGGGCAGCGTCCAGAAGACCACCTCGCCGGGGGCGAGTTCCAGGGGCAGGCCGTGGCCGGCCGCGACCGTGCCGTGCAGGTCGACGGCGAGGGTACGCAGTCGCCGCAGCTCGTCGTCGCGCTGTCGCCACGCGCGCTCGGCTTCGCGGTGTGCCCGCTGCCGGCGCTCGTTCTGCTTGCGCGCCCACGTGTAACGCCAGGTGGAACCCGTCGAATCAGTATCTGCCACGCCGACTCCTTCGCCGCGCGAGCCACCAACCGGGGTGTCATCCGGATCAACGGTGGCGGCGAGTCCGGCGGACACGCCGAAGCGCGCGAACCACCCGATCGGGGGACCAATCCGGACGATTGGCGGATGCGCTGCGTCGATTCACGTTCGGCGTCGGGACGGCGGCGCGGGTCAGTCCGCCCCGGCCCGGAACCGGCCCAGCCCAGCGGCGGCCATGGCGACCGCCTGTGCCTCGCCCACCAGGCACGGGGCGAGGATCCGACGGCCGTGTTCCCGGACGGCGGCCACGTCCGGCTGCCCGGGCAACCACTGCTCCGGCTCGCCGATGGTCAGCTCGGCCAGGAGGAGTTGCGCCCCCGGCAGAGGCACCGGCGGCGGGAGGAACGCGACACCCTCCGGCTGCCCGTCCGGGCCGGTGCCGGTCAGCCGCAGCAGCGCCTGACGTAGCGCCGCCACGGCCGAGGGGAGCTGGCCGTCGTCGGACCGGACCTCAATCAGCAGGCTCTGCGACTCCCGCAGCTCCCGGTCGACTTCGGGCAGTACGACGACGGCCATCAGCGTTCCCTTCTCCGACGGGAGACGATCACCTCGTCACCGCCGTTGAGCCGGTCCCATCATCTCGTGCGCCGTGCGGGGTGCCCGAACCCTCGGTAACGTCAGCCGCAGCCGGACGGTGACGGGGCCACCCGGCATCGTGGCGGAGGTGGGCCGGTGAGCGACGGGGTCGTGCTCGGCGTCGACATCGGCACCACCAGCACCAAGGTGGTCGCCTACGACACCGAAGGCGAGCAGCTCGCCCACCATTCCGTGGGCTATCCGCTGGACGAGCCGCACCCGGGCTGGGCGGAACAGGATCCGTTGACCATCTTCGACGCGGTCGTCGAGTGCGTCCGTACCGTGGCCGGTGAGCTGCCCGGGCCGGTGGCGGGCCTGTCGTTCAGCACCGCCATGCACAGCCTGATCGGCCTGGACGCCGAGGGCGTCCCCTTGACCCCGTCGGTGACCTGGGCGGATTCCCGGGCCAGCGCGCAGGCCGAGCGGTTGCGGGCCGCCCCGCCGGGGCTCGCGCTGCACCGGCGTACCGGCACCCCGGTGCACCCGATGGCGCCACTGCCGAAGCTGGTCTGGTTCGCCGAGCAGGAGCCGATGCTCTTCGAACGGGTCTCGCACTGGGTCGGCATCAAGGACTACGTGCTGCTGCGCCTGACCGAAGCGTTGGTGACCGACCACTCGGTGGCCTCGGCCACCGGGCTGATGGACATCCACCACCTGGTCTGGGACGCGCAGGCGCTGGGCATCGCCGGCATCGTCGAGGAGCAGCTGCCGCAGCTCGTCGCGACCACCACGGTGCTGCCCGGCCTCACCGCCGAGGCGGCCGTGGCGACCGGGCTGCCCGCCGACACCCCGGTGGTGGTCGGCGCGGGCGACGGCCCGCTGGCCAACCTCGGCCTGGGGGCGGTCCGGCCGGGCGTGGTGGCCTGTTCGATCGGCACGTCCGGGGCGATGCGGGTGGCCGTGGAGCGGCCGGCCGTCGACCCGCTCGGCGGGGTGTTCTGCTACGCGCTGACCGAGGACCGCTGGGTGGTCGGCGGCGCGATCAACAACGGCGGCATCGTGCTCCAGTGGGCCGGCGACGCACTGGCGCCAGAGCTGGGCGAGGACTCCGAAGAGGAGCTGCTGGCGCTGGCCGAGCGGGCGCCGGTCGGCTCCGGTGGGCTGATCATGCTGCCGTACCTGCTCAGCGAGCGGGCGCCGCACTGGAGCGCGCTGCCGCGCGGGGCGTACGTGGGGCTGACCCACGGCCACCGCCGCGAGCATCTGATCCGGGCGGCGCTGGAGGGGGTCTGCCAGCAGCTCGCCCTGGTGCTGGCCTCGGTGCGCGCGGCCGGCAACGAGGTACGCGAGATCCGGGCCAGCGGCGGCTTCGCGCGCAGCCCGCTGTGGCGGCAGATCCTCGCCGACGCGCTCGGCATGCCGGTGCGATTCCCCGCCGGGCACGAGGGCTCCAGCTTCGGCGCGGCACTGCTCGGCATGCAGGCGCTCGGGCTGATCCCGTCCATCGACGTCGCCGCCGACCTGGTGGAGATCGACGAGACGGTAAGCCCCGACCCGGCCGCCGCCGCCACCTACGCCGCACTGCTCCCGCTCTTCTCCGAGCTGTACGACGCGCTGGTCCCGACCTTCGCGTCACTGCGACGGCTGGCTCCGAGCCTGCCGCCGGAACCATCACCCACCCCAGCACCCATGTGATCGCCCGTCCCGCAGGGGGCCGGACGCCGTCCGAAGGTCGTGATTACCGTGACCACTCTCCTCGCCGCACCGGCCGAGCTCACCGACGCCGGTGACGCCCAACTGATCCTCGCGGCCCTGCTGGGCATCGCCGCGGTGGTGCTCCTCATCGCCTGGGCCAAGGTCCACCCGTTCCTGTCGCTGATCCTCGGCGCGGCGGTGCTCGGCGTGGTCGCCGGCGTAGCCCCGGACAAGATCGTCACCTCGTTCAGCGGCGGCGTCGGCTCCACAGTGGGCGGGGTCGGCCTGCTGATCGCGCTCGGGGCCATGATCGGTGGCCTGCTCGCCGAATCCGGCGGCGCGGACAGCATCGTCGAGCGGGTGGTCGGCCGGGTCTCCGGCACGGCGCTGCCCTGGGCGATGGCCGGGGTCGCCGCCCTCATCGGGCTGCCGCTCTTCTTCGAGGTCGGCGTCGTGCTGCTGGTGCCGATCGTGCTGCTGGTCTCGTTGCGCACCGACGTACCGCTGATGAGGATCGGCATCCCGGCGCTGGCCGGCCTGTCGGTGCTGCACGGCCTCGTGCCGCCGCACCCGGGCCCGCTGGTCGCGATCGACGCCCTCGGCGCCAACCTCGGCCAGACCCTCGCGCTGGGACTGCTGATCGCCATCCCGACGGTGATCGTCGCCGGTCCGATCTTCGGCAACTTCATCGCCCGCTACGTGCCCGCCACCGCCCCGGAGGCGTTGCTGCCCACCCGGCGACCGGTCGCGCTCGCCGGCGGGCGGGGCCCGGCGGCCACCGGTCGCGGCCCGCTCGACGCCGACGGCGACCTGGTCACCGAGGACGACCTGGCCAACCCCGGCGCCGGCCGCCCGGGTGAGCCGATCGACGAGGCCGCCACCGAGCGGGTACGGGCGCGCCGTGCGCCGGCCCTGTGGGCCGCGGTCATCACCGTCCTGCTGCCGGTGGTGCTGATGCTGCTGCGGGCGATCGGCGAGCTGACCCTCGACAAGGGCACCGCCGGCCGCAAGGCGCTGGACATCGTCGGCACCCCGATCGTCGCCCTGCTCGCCGGCGTCATCTTCGCGATGATCTTCCTCGGCTACCGGACCGGTTTCAGCCGCGCGCAGGTCTCCGGCTTCCTCGGCGGGTCGCTGCCGCCGATCGCCGGCATCCTGCTGATCGTCGCCGCCGGCGGCGGTTTCAAGCAGGTGCTGGTCGACGCCGGCGTGGGGAACCTGGTCGCGGACGCGGCCGAGGGCGCGAACCTCTCGCCGCTGCTGCTGGGCTGGCTGGTGGCCGTCGGCATCCGGGTGGCGACCGGCTCGGCCACGGTTGCCACCATCACCGCCGCCGGCATCGTCGCGCCGCTGGCGGAGACCCTCCAGGGACCGGAGGTGGCGCTGCTGGCGCTGGCCATCGGCTGCGGGTCGCTGTTCTTCTCGCACGTCAACGACGCGGGCTTCTGGCTGGTCAAGGAGTACTTCGGACTGACGGTCGGACAGACCATCAAGAGCTGGTCGGTGATGGAGACGATCATCTCGGTCGTCGGCTTCCTCGGCGTCCTCGTCCTCGACCTCCTCCTGTAGCCCCCTCCCACCCCCGCGTCGCGCCGCCTCGCGAGCCGAGTCGGCATTTTCTGAGAAAGAGGGCTCATCCAGCGCGGAACAGCCACTCTTTCCGAGAAGGTGTGCGGATCTTCGCGGGGGGCGGGGGCCGTCAGGGGGCCTCGACGCCGGAGATGCGGTAGCGGTGCACCTCGGCGCCGAGGATCGCCGCCACCTGCTCCTCCGCCGGGCCGGAACCGCGGAAGGCGAGCAGTTGGTCGTCGCTGTCCCACCGCTCGTAGACGTTGATCCGGCCCGGCTCGACCAGGTCGGCGCTGATCGCGAAGTCGATGCAGCCGGGCGCGGAACGCGCCTGCCGGACGACCTCGGCGCAGGACGCCAGGTAGGCGTCCCGCCCGGCCGGGTCGACGTAGAGACTGCCCGCGACGATGAGCACGGTGACCTCCGGTGGTGTGGTGGGGCGGTCCGCCTGACAGGCACCAATATGCCTGCCAGGCGGCACCCGCACCGCCCATCCCGGCTCAGGCGCGCGTGATCGCGTTGGCGTGGATCGCCTCGTTCAGGTACGCGGCCATCCCCGGCGCGATCGCCTCGTAGTGCGCGGTGAACCGCGGGTCCGCCAGGTACATGTCGGCCAGCCCGGTGTGGATCTCGTAGGAGCAGTCGTAGAACCAGCGGCTGATCAGCTGCCGGTGCTCCTCGGCCAGCGCCATCGCCTCCGGCGAGTCCGCCGCCGCCCCGGACGCCATCACCTCGACGAACCGCCGCCCCCAGTCCTCGTTCTCCGCCTTGTTGCGCAGCCAGTCCTCCTTCGAGTAGCGGGCCACCCGACGGTTCGACTCCCGGTACGCGTCGGTGCCGCCCCAGCGCTGCTCCGCCTCCTCCGCGTGCGCGTCCGGGTCGAAGTCCCCGAAGACCTCGAACCGCTCCTCCGGGGTCAGATTGATGTTCATCCTTCTCGCCTCCATCGCGAGCTCGATCGCGGTGACCATCTCCTGGAGCTTCCCGATCCGCCCGCTCAGCAGCTCGTGCTGCCGGCGCAGGTGCGCCGCCGGGTCGGCGGCCGGGTCGTCGAGGATCGCCGCGATCTCCTCCAGCGGGAACCCCAGCTCCCGGTAGAACCGGATGTGCTGCAGGCGCTCCAGGTCCGCATCGTCGTAGCGGCGGTAGCCCGCCGCGGTGCGTCCGCTGGGCGACAGCAGCCCAATCTCGTCGTAGTGGTGCAGCGTCCGGACCGTCACCCGGGCCGCCTTCGCCACCTGACCCACCGTGTACGCCATGGTTTCCCTCCCTTCCGCGACCAAGGCTCCCGCCTGCCGTTGCGTGAGGGTCAAGCCCGATTCTGCGCGCCGCGTCACACCCTCGTCGGAGGATCGGCGCGGCGGCACACGCGAACGCCCCCGGCCTCCGAGGGGGTGCAGAGGCCGGCGTCCGGGGGCGGGGTCAGGCGGTGGCCCGGTCCTTCGCCCGCTCCGGGGCGGCGAAGGCCGCAGTGGCCGGGGTGCGGAAGGCGTGCACCAGACCGGCGATCGACAGCAGCAGGAGCAGCCCCGCCCCGACGAAGGTCACCAGCGCCGCCTGCTCGGCCTTGCGGCCGAACTCACTGAAGCCGTACGAGGTGAGCAGCAGGCCGCGCAGCGTCTCGCCCTTGAACACGGTGTCGCGCTGGCCGCTGACCTCGGCGAGCTGCTTCTGCAGGTCGGCCAGGGCCGGGTCGTTGGTTTTGGTGGCCTGCTCCACCTTGGCGCGCAGCTCGGTCTGCGGCTCACCGAGGTCGGCGTACGTCCTGCCGCCGGCCATCGAGGTCAGGTGCAGCCCGATGAACTCGTTGGCTTGACGATCTCTGCCCTGAAGGACGGAGATTCCCTCCACGCTGCGCGTGGAACACGCGGCGTCCGGGCGGATTCCTGCTTCCCGGCGCGGTGCCGGCACGGGTGCCGGTCTTATCTGCGCTCCACAGGCGTTTAGGCTCTCGGCGCGTCCCGCCGCGAGCACGTTGATGGCCGCGTTGACGTCTCGGTCGTGGGTCGCCCCGCACGGGCAGGTCCACGACCGGAGGTTGAGTCCCATCTTGTCGTTGATCCGTCCGCAGCCCGAGCACATCCGAGTAGAGGGGAAGAACCGGTCGACCCGGGCGAAAGTACGCCCGTGTCGGGCGGCCTTGTACTCCAACATGGCGGTGAAGCTGGCCCAGCCCGCGTCGTGCACGGACTTGGCGAGCCGGGTCGGCCGAGACCGACGACGCACAGGTCCTCGACGTACACCGCTTGGTTGTCGCGGATGATCGCCGTGGAGAGTTTGTGCTGCCAGTCTCGCCGGGTGTCGGCCACCCGCGCGTGGGCGCGGGCGACCTTGACGACGGCCTTCTTGCGGTTCTGGCTGCCCCGCTGCTTGCGAGACAGGTCCTGCTGCAACCGCTTGAGCTTGCGGGCGGCCCGGCGCAGCAACTTCGGGGCAGTGACCTTCGTGCCGTCGGACAGGACCGCGAAGTGGGTCAACCCTAGGTCGATGCCCACCTCGGTGCCGGCAGGGGGCAGCGGCTGGTCGGGGATGGTCACGACAAACGAGGCGAAGTACCGCCCGGCGGCGTCCTTGATGATCGTGACCGAGGTGGCCTCCGCCGGCAGCGCCCGCGACCACCGCACCGCCAGGTCGCCGATCTTCGGCAGCCGCAACCGGCCGTTGTCCAGCACCTTGAACCGGGCGTTGGCGGTGAACCGGATGGCCTGCCGGTTGTCCTTGCGCGAACGACACCGCGGCGGGGCGAGCTTGCGACCCTTGCGCGCACCGGTGATCGAGGCGAAGAAGTTGCGGTAGGCCATGTTGAGATCCGCGAGGGCCTGCTGAAGCACGACCGCGGACACCTCGCCCAGCCAGGCGCGGGCCACGGTCTTCTTCGCCTGGGTGATCAGCCGCTTGGACAGGTCCCCGTCGGAGACGTACGGCAGCCCTTGCTCCCGGGCTTCCTGCCGTGCGCGCAGCCCGTCGTTGAACACCACCCGCGCACACCCGAACGCCCGCGCCAGCGCTTCCTGCTGGCCGGGCGACGGGTAGACGCGGAAGTTGTACCGAAGCTGCACATCGGACAATC
>NZ_JAEVHN010000284.1:0-7579 GCF_016803375.1 Micromonospora sp. 4G55 | reverse complement strand
TGCCGGTGCGGCGGCGCGCCGGGGTCACCGGGCGACAGGGTGACCCGGATGGTCCTGGCCTCGGCGCCAGCCGGGATCAGGGCCGTCGCCTCCGGCAGGGTCGTGATCACCTCAACGCCTGGGGGCAGGTGTGCCTGCTCAGCGCTCATGTATTCCTCCAAACAGGGAGTGTCTACAGGAAAGACAAGACCGCCTCCCTGTTTGTGACAGCCCTACGCGGCGAACCTACCCGGGGCGCGCCGGAAATCCGGTCGCCCGAGCGGATGAGGCACTCAGCTCGCCCATCCGGCCCCAGGTGTTCACCGCCATCCTGGCCTAGGTGTACTGCCCAGGGAGGTTGGTTAAGCGGCTGATGGGTGTCGGCGGATAACCTGACACGGCCAGTCGACGTGATCGCCGAGAGGGCAGCGCAGGCGGCCGGACAAGCTCCGCTGGCGACGGTCAGGCCTCGCCTAGGTCGGTACAGCGTGCGATCGTCGCATCGTCCGCCGCCACCGCGTGGCGCGCCTCCGCCTGCCGGACACGATGGATGACTTCGGCGGGTCCGTTCGACGCTAGAGAAGCCCTACTAATCCGGCACACACAAGCGACACGGCGTGAACGTCCAGGTCATCGCGGATGCAGCAGGTCGCCTGGTCTGGGCATCGGCCGCGCTGCCCGGCGCCACCCAGGACCCGAGCGCCGCCCGCGTTCACGGCATCATCGACGCACTGACCAGCGCCGACGTGATGACCTTCGCGGACCAAGGAGCCGGCGGGAGCGTACGCACGCCGTTCAAGCGTCACCGGCACGGCCAAAGCTGTCCCGCCGCCAGAAGGCCGTCAACCGTGCATACGCCCGCATCCGCGCCCGCGGCGAGCCATCGCCACACTCAACACCTGGAGGTTCCTCACCAAGCTGCGCTGCTGCCCCCCGCCGCGCCACCGCACTCGTGCGGGCCATCCTCGTCCTGCACCGCATTGAGAGCAGCCGCTACTCAGGATGAAAACGGCTCTTTGTACAGTCCCGGAAGGCGCACCTATGCGCCGGCCTCAGACAGCGAACCTGCCACTGAACGGCACGTTCACATGATCACCTGACTTTGCTTCGCCCTTGGGATCAACCCTGGTCCTCAACGCCGCCGACGACCTGCCCGCGATCCTGGACTTGTCGTGGCGACGACCGCTGTAGGTGAGGCCATGTCGCCGCGGCAAGTCCGAGATCGACGGGGAGTGCGCGGCGGGTCAGAACATGCCGCCGCCGGCTCCGATCCTCTGGCCGTTGATCCAGCGGCCCTGCTCGGAGACCAGGAAGCGGACGATGTCGGCGATATCCTCCGGCTGGCCGACCCGGCCGAGCGGCGTCTTCGCGACCTCAGCGTCGATGACGGCCTGCCCGGCGTTGAGCAGCGCCGGGGTCAGGACCGCGCCGGGCAGCACGCTGTTGACCGTGATGCCGCGGGCGCCCACCTCGTTGGCCAGCACCCGGACCAGGTGGTCGACGGCGGCCTTGCTCGCCGCGTAGATGCCGGTTCCGGGACGCGGCATCAGGGTCAGCCCGGCCGAGATCGCGACGATCCGCCCGCCGTCGGGGAGCCGGATCGCGGCCTCGCGCAGCGCGATGAACCCCGACCGAACATTCGTGGCGAAGATCGCGTCGAACTGCTCGTCCGACGTGTCGACGATCGTGCCGTGGGTCGTGTTGGAGGCGTTGAGCACCACGATGTCGAGGTGGCCGAACTCCTTCTCCGCGACGTCGAACAGCCCGCGCAGCTGCGCGGCGTCGGCGATGTCGGCCGGCGCGGCGACCGCGGTGCCGCCGGCCGCCTGGATGCGGCGTACGACGTCCTCGGCGTCCTGACGCGACGACGGGTAGTAGTTGACGACCACGCTGGCCCCGTCACTGGCGAGGCGTTCGGCGATCGTCCTGCCGATCCCCTGCGATGCTCCCGTTACCAGCGCGACCTTACCTTGGAGTGCCATTTGAACGACCTCTCTTCGTGCAACCGGGATCTCTCCCGAGTAAGTTCTGACAAGTGTCAGACTACGTCGGTTCTGACAAGCGTCAGACGTGATCTGCCGCACCGCCCGTCCCCGAATCCGGACGAACCGGTTGAAAGGAGTCAGATGGAGCCCCGACGGAAGAACGCTCCCGTCCAGCTCGAGGAGTGCGAGGTCCTCCGCCGAGGACTCGACACATTCGCTGAGCTTGGCTACGACGCGACCACCGCGCGGGAGCTGGCACGCCGGCTCGGCGTCAGCCACAACTTCATCAATGACCGGTACGGGTCAAAGGCGAGGTTCTGGCGCGCGGTGGTGGACTTCGCGCTCTCCGACATTCAAGCCGAGCGCGACGCGCTGCTGGCCCGGTACCGCGACGACGACGAACGGCTGAGAAACGCGGTCGGCCAGCTCTACCGCATGGCGGCGAACGCGTCGCAGCTGAGCCGACTGATCGCCGATGAGTCCACTCGCGACTCCGATCGCCTGGACTACCTGCACCATCGGTTCATCCAGCCGTTCTGGGACAGCATCACACCGACCGTCACGGCTCTCGTCGAGGTGGGGCGCATCCCGCGCGTAGCCCCGCACATCCTCTATTTCGCGATCGTCGGCCCGGCGCTGGCCCTGACGCAGAACCCGGTCGCCGACCGGCTCGACCCCGCCGCCGCACCGACCGCGTCGCTCGACCGGGACCGCATAGCCGACGCGTTGTCGGCCCTGGTCCTGCACGGACTGCTGCCACCGCCCCCGCGGACATGATCCGGGCGATTCACTCATCCAGCAGCCAGCATCCGCCGGGCCAGGACGATCTTCGTGGCGAACCTCGACATCGGCCGGCACGCTGGCGGCGGCACACCGATCGGGTTCGTCGGTCCACGCCTTGGGCAGGTAGACCTCCCGGTCGGCATGCCCACTTCTCGGTGACGATGGAGATCTACACTCAGGTCTCATCGAAGGCGACGCGGGAAGCATTGAAGCGCCTCGGCGATTTCCCTCGGCAAATGACCGTTGCTGCACTTAGCTGCGGTGCGACAGCAGAAAGGCCACCTCCCGAACCCGGGAAGTGGCCTTTGACCCGCGTGGACCATACTTGGCAGAATCCGAACCACATTCCAGCAGCTCACGGACCTGCGGTAGCCGTCTCACCGGTTTGACGCCGCGCTGGGGGTCACCGATGACCGAACTTCCGAGAAGCGCGGCAGAGTCGGTGAGGCCAAGACATCCGCCGCCGGCGGTGGCAGCGAGGCGGGAGTCGTTCCGCGCCAAGGGGATGGGAGTTCGTGTCGGAGGGGCGAGTTGATCCCTGACTACATGATCACCCTGGCGGCTGACCTGCGGTTAGCCTGAGAATCGATGGCCGGCAGGTCGATGGGGTGCCAGCCGGCGACGCCGCCCGGACGTACGATCTGGGTCAGGAGGGGTAGAGACACGGCCAGCGGCAATGGGGCACCGCCTGGGTCACGGTACGTGGACCAGCGGCACTTCGTGGTCGCCGCCTCCCTGTCCGTCATGCTCGTCGGGCTGGGTGCGGTCGGCCCGGGTCTTCTGGCCTTCCCGGCGGCTTCGCCGCGGCTCGGCAGGCAGCGTGATGCGCCCTGGGAGTGATTGTCACGCCCGCGGGTAGATGGTTGATCTCGTCTTGCTGCGTTGCGGGAGGTGTGATGGTCAGGCGTAGAACGTTCCGTGACGCCGTGGTGCTGATCACGGGGGCGTCGAGTGGAATTGGCCGCGCGACGGCTTTGGCGTTCGCTGCCGAAGGGGCCAGGTTGGTACTCGCCTCGCGCAGTCAAGAAGCGCTTGCGGAGGTGGAACGCGACTGCCGAGCGCGAGGCGGGCAGGTGCTGGTTGTGCCGACCGACATTGCAGATCCAGCGGCCGTCGAGCGGTTGGCCCGGCTGGCGGTGCAGCGGTTCGGGCAGATAGACGTCTGGGTCGAAGCGGTGGCCGTCGGCGTTGCCGGGCCGCTGGGCTCTGAATCGGTGGACGAGATTCGTCGGCTGGTGGACACCAACGTATTCGGCACCGCGCTGTGCGCCCGCGCCGCCCTAGCTACATTTCAGGCGCAGGGCAACGGGATCCTCGTGCTCGTCGGGTCGTTGCTGTCAGTGTTCCCGAACCCGCTGGTCCCGCTCTACTCCATGACCAAGTTCGCCATCAGAGGGCTGGCCCTGAACCTTCAGCAGGCGGTCGCCCGTCATCCTCGGATACGGGTCTGTCTCCTGTTACCCGGGCCGGTCGACACGCCGTTCTTCGAGCGGGCCGCCAACCACTCGGGCCGCCAACTACGAGCTATCCCGCCCGCGTACGCACCTGAGCGTCTCGCTGCCACGATCCTCGCGTGCGCCCGCCGCCCGCGCAGGCAGGTAACAACCGGGGTGGTCTCACACCTGGCGCTGTCCGCCCACCGAATGGCACCGCGTGCCACCGAGTCGTTAGTCGCCCGGTGGAGCGCGACGTTCTTGACCAAGCCGGCCACAGCCGCACCCGGGTTGGGATCGCTGTTCGATCCACCACCAACCGGGGCGGTGCACGGCGGATATCGCCGCAGCCGGGTCCGCCGTCGGCTCGGCGAGTGGCTGGGTGTCGCGCAAGCACGCACGAATCGACCGACCCCAGCCCGACCGCCAGTATGATGCCCCGCAGGACAGGCCCGCTGACCTGGTGCAGCGAAAGGCCCTACCGCGAGCAACGCGCCGAGCAACAACCATCCGGAAGGCTGTACGTGCCAAGAAGACACCCGTGACATCAGCGGACGAGCAACATACGGTCGGTGTGCGCCCAGGCCGGCAAAGATCACCAGCTCGCTACCACAAACCGTGTCGCCAGACGCCATGCAATTCGTTCCTGCCAAACGAACACCAGGCCCCGCCGACACCCACCACAGGAACGCTCGTTTCGTCCCACGGGCGCTCGGGACGCCGACCGCCTGCCCCAAGGTCATGTGCACTGATCTGCCGCTGATCGAGCGTCTGGTCGCCCTGTCCGCTGCGCCACGAAGACATACTGCGCCCCGGCGCGGTCGGGTGCTTCGCGGACGTCGAGGACCGCGAAGTCGTTACTCGTCAGGGTCGCCTCGACCTCGTCGCGTTCGCGGAACCGCAGCGTGGAGTCGGAGTGCACCTGTACGCCGTCGCGTGCGAACGTGTAGGTGTGCCGGAACGATACCAACGGCAGCGCCACGCTGGTGACCTCCCGGCGCTGTTCCACCACGCCGACGCCGGGGACGTCGCGCACGACAGGTCCGGTCTCGATGGCCCACTGCTCCCGCAACGCTCGACACACGCCGAGGGGAGAACGCGATGGACGAGCAAGCACATCAGCACCGTGCCGACGAACACCAGCACAGGCACGGCGACGGCCACGGGGGCGGGCGGCACGACGTGGGCCCGCACAGCCCGCAGGGCCGCCGGGAACTCAACCGGCTCGCTGTCTCGGCCACGGCGCACTGTCTGACCGGGTGCGCCATCGGTGAGATCCTCGGCCTGGTCATTGGCACGGCCCTGGGCTGGTCGACCGTGCCGACGATCGTGCTGGCTGTCGCGCTGGCGTTCGTGTTCGGTTACAGCTTCACGATCGTGCCTGTCCTGCGCTCCGGGCTGACGTTGAGTGCGGCGGCCGGCGTCGCGCTGGTCGCCGACACCGTGTCGATCACCGTGATGGAAATCATCGACAATGCGATCATGTTGGTGATCCCGGGCGCCATGGGTGCCGGGCTGACGTCTGCGTTGTTCTGGGGAGCGCTGGCTGTCGCTCTGGCGGTGGCGTTCGTGGTGACCGTGCCGGTGAACCGGGCGTTGATCCGCCGGGGCAAGGGCCACGCCGTCGTGCACCAGTACCACCACTGATCGGGTACTTGTCGGAACGGGCGTCCACGTGGCCGTGATGCGAGAGTCGCGCTGACGGAACGGGGAAACTGGGCCTACGGTACCGGGGCGGGTGCGGGTTTAAGGGGCAACAGCGCGAAAGCCGTTACCGATGGTTCCGATGGCGGGCTTTCTATCTGGGAATATTTACGGTGGACGATACTGAGATCGAACCAGTGACCTCGTCGTGTGAACTCTCGGCGAGCGGGTCGGATCGGGCTTGATGCGAGGTCAGACGGCCTGGTGACGCTCGTCTTGGTCCCGATCGGCTGGCCCGCTGTGCCGCGGTTGCTGTCGGCGTTGCGTGTCTATCACTTGACCTACGCGCATGACGCGATCACGGCATGAGTCTGTCGGCAATGGAACGGACAGCGGCAGCCCGCCGCGCTCGGACAGAGCGTGGATCTTGCTGCCGGGTTTGCCTCGGTCAACCGGGCTCGGGCCGGTCAGATCGCCCCCCTTTTCGCCCGCACGTAGGCGGCGTCGGCGGTGGCCCGGGACCAGTCAATCAACCCTTGAGCGCCGAGTTGGTCCAGGGCGGCGACGTGCAGCCTGCGCCACAGCCCGGCGGCGGTCCACGCCGTGAACCGGCGGTGGGCGGTGGCCCTCGACACCCCGAACCCGGGCGGGAGGTGCCGCCAGGCGCAGCCGGTGGTCAGTACGTCGGCTACAGCGTACTTTTCTCCTGAGCCTGCCTCACTCGGTGAGGCCACGCCGGGTGGCCACGCTGGCCCGTACGGGGGTCAGTGCCGGGAGGCGAAGACGACGATGGCCAGCACCCAGCCGACGAACAACCCGTAGATCCCGCCGCCGGCAGCCCAGTCAATCGCACCGAGGAGCCTGGCATCAGCCTGGATGAACGCGGCTAGCAAGCCGGCGAACGCCGCAGCGAACACATAGGCGCCCCAGCTCGAGAAGAACAGCCTCGCGCTGCGGGATGGCGACGGTTCGGCCATCAGGGAGACGAAGACGCCGGTAAGCACGACAACCAGGATTGCCTTGATATCGTTGGCGAGGATGGTCCGGATCGAATCATCCGAGCTGAACGACCACGTCGGCCACGCCAATTGCTTCAGAAAGAAGCCCCACGCGTCGTTCGATGTGTGGTCCTTCGCCCAGTCGCTGTAGGCCGGGTTGCCGAAGGCGATAACCAGGACCAGGGCGGTGAGCACGGCAGCCCCCGTTACCGTACGGACCCGCCCCGCTGTAGCGGTAGCCATACGAATAGTGTGCGGCCAGACCCTCGTCCAGCGATAGGCGCCAGCGAATGGCGCACAAATTCTCGATTCGTCGATCATGGGAGGCTCGGCGTCGAGGCTGTGACCGGCGGCGCCGAGGATGGGCCTGACCGGGGACAAAGCATTCCGTACCGCGCCATTGATCGGCAACGGGATGGTCTTCCGCGGAAGTAGGTCGCTCTCCGACAACATTCGCGATGGATCGACGCTGCCGGGTCACGGCGTTCGGCACGCACCCCAGCCAGCGGAGCTCCAGGCGTTCAGGGCGTCTTAGAGTGATATCCCTCTATACCGGAGCTCCGCTTCCTACCTTCTGATCAACACGCCTTGACAGCAGCCCCAACCGCCTAACTGAACGGCGTTGGGTCTAGTGTTGTGTCTCGCAAATAGCTAGCCGTTTAGTAGGCTCTGGACGTGACACGTTCTGCCGCACCACTGGTGCTCGAACCCGGCCAGCGGGAACTGCTGGAGTCTCTTGCCAAGTCGCGTACGGTCG
>NZ_JAEVHN010000283.1:0-7590 GCF_016803375.1 Micromonospora sp. 4G55 | reverse complement strand
GCGGTGGCGAAGGGTGACCTGTCGCAGAAGATCACGGTGGACGCGCAGGGCGAGATCCTGGAGCTGAAGTCGACGGTGAACACGATGGTGGACCAGCTGTCGTCGTTCGCCGACGAGGTCACCCGGGTGGCCCGCGAGGTCGGCATCGAGGGCAAGCTGGGTGGTCAGGCCCAGGTCAAGGGCGTCTCCGGCACCTGGCGCGACCTGACCGAGAACGTCAACCAGCTCGCCTCGACGCTCACCACCCAGCTGCGGGCGATCGCCCAGGTGTCCACCTCGGTGACCCGCGGCGACCTGACCCAGCGGATCGCGGTCAAGGCGCAGGGCGAGGTCGCCGAGCTGAAGGACAACATCAACCAGATGATCGTCACCCTCCGGGAGACGACCAAGAAGAACGCCGAGCAGGGCTGGCTCGACTCCAACCTGGCCCGGATCGGTGGCCTGCTCCAAGGGCAGCGGGACCTCGGCGAGGTCTGCCGCATGATCATGATGGAGGTGACCCCGCTGGTCGACGCGCAACTGGGCGCGTTCTTCCTGGCGGACACCTCCGAGGGCGTGATGCGGCTGCGGCTGACCGCCTCGTACGGCTACGTGGCGCGCGGCCACGACGTGACCTTCGGCCCCGGGGAGGGGCTGGTCGGTCAGGCGGCGCTGTCCCGTCGCACGATCCGGGTCAACGCGCTGCCCGACGGGCGGCTCACCCTGCGCTCCGGGTTGGCCGAGACGCCCCCGGCCGACCTGGTTGTGCTCCCGGTCCTCTTCGAGGGCGAGCTGCTCGGCGTGATCGAGTTCGCCAGCGTGGCCCGCTTCTCCGAGCTGCACCTCGCGTTCCTGGAGCGGCTGGTGCTGACCACCGGCATCGCGGTCAACACCATCCAGGCCAACCGGCGCACCGAGGAGCTGCTGGCGCAGTCGCAGCGGCTGGCCCTGGAGCTGCAGGACCAGTCGGCCGAGTTGCAGCGCACCAACGCCGAGCTGGAGGACAAGGCCAAGCTGCTCTCCGAGCAGAAGGGCAACATCGAGACCAAGAACCGCGAGATCGAGCTGGCCCGGCTCGGCCTGGAGGAGAAGGCGCAGCAGCTCACCCGGGCCTCGGCGTACAAGTCGGAGTTCCTGGCCAACATGAGCCACGAGCTGCGGACGCCGCTGAACTCGCTGCTGCTGCTGGCCCGGCTGCTGGCCGAGAACTCGGAGCAGAACCTCAGCCGCAAGCAGATCGAGTTCGCCCGCACCATCCACAGCGCCGGCTCCGACCTGCTCTCCCTGATCGACGACATCCTGGACCTGTCCAAGATCGAGGCGGGCCGGATGGATGTCCAGCCGACCGAGATCCGGTTCGACGAGATCCGCGGGTACGTCGAGCAGGCGTTCGCCCCGCAGGCCGAGGAGAAGGGCCTGGACTTCCAGGTACGGGTGGCCAAGGAGCTGCCGCCGGCGCTGGTCACCGACGCCCAGCGGTTGCAGCAGGTCCTGCGCAACCTGCTCTCCAACGCGATCAAGTTCACCGACAACGGCGCGGTGACGTTGCGGATCGCGCCGGCGCCGGAGAACGCGGTCTTCGACGTGCCGGCGCTGACCAACGCGCGGCAGGTGATCGCGTTCACCGTGATCGACACCGGCATCGGGGTCTCGGACGACAAGCTGTCGCTGATCTTCGAGGCGTTCCAGCAGGCCGACGGCACCACCAGCCGCCGCTACGGCGGCACGGGGCTGGGACTGTCGATCAGCCGGGACCTGGCCCGCCTGCTGGGCGGCACGATCACCGTCACGTCGGCGCCCGGTCAGGGCTCGACGTTCACCCTCTTCGTACCCGACGTGCTGGCGCCGGACGCGGTGGTCGCGCCGCAGGCCCCGTCGCCGCAGCGCGCGGGCCTGCCCTCGTCGTTGCTGATGCCGCCGATGGAGCTGCTGCCCAAGCCGGCGGAGGCCCCGGCCACCCGGCAGCTCGACGGCGCCACCGTGCTGATCGTCGACGACGACGTACGGAACGTGTTCGCGCTGACCTCCGCGTTGGAGTTGCACGGCATGGCCGTGTTGTACTCGGACAACGGGGCGGACGGTGTCCGCCTGCTGGCCGAGCATCCGGAGGTGGACATCGTGTTGATGGATGCGATGATGCCGGATCAGGACGGATACGAGACCACCAGGCAGATCCGCCGCAACCACCGCTTCGCGGACCTGCCGATCGTCTTCCTGACGGCGAAGGCGATGCCGGGTGACCGGGAGTCGGCACTGGCGGCCGGGGGTAGTGACTACATCACCAAACCGGTCGACCTGGACGAGTTGATCGAGCGGATGGCGTCGTGGATCAGCGGCAGCCGAGGCGAGGAGAGTTCGTGACGCAGACAGCCAAGGCGCTGCTGGTGGACGACCGGCGGGAGAACCTGATGGCCCTGGAGGCCATTCTCCAGGGCCTTCCGGTGCAGTCGGTCGCCGTGGAGAGCGGTGAGGCGGCGCTGAAGCAGTTGCTGGTGGACGACTTCGCGGTGATCCTGCTGGACGCGCAGATGCCGGACATGGACGGGTTCGAGACCGCCAGCCACATCAAGCGGCGGGAGCGAACCCGGCACGTGCCGATCATCTTCCTCACCGCCGCCGACAAGGACGCGCAGCTCGCCCTGCGCGGCTACGCGGTGGGCGCGGTCGACTACCTCACCAAGCCCTTCGACCCGTGGGTGCTGCGGGCCAAGGTGTCGGTCTTCGTGGAGCTGTGGGTGAAGACCCGGCAGCTCGCCGCGCAGTCCGACCTGGTGCGGGAGCGGGACGCCCAGTGGCGGGTGCTCACCGACGCGGTGGACGAGGCGTCCTCGCTGCTGCGCGGCAACGACGACCTGGAAGCCCGCGACCGCGCGGTGGAGATCCTGGAACAGGCTCGCTGGGGCAACACCCCCTGATCCCGCGGTACGCGTCCCGCGCCGCCCCCGGCGATCGTCGCCGCCTGGACCGACAGCGAAGCGGACGGCCTCGCGTCGAGGGCGCCCGCTTCGCCGCGTGCACTAGGCCAGCGTCTCGACGGCCGAGGTCGCCGTGGCCCGCTCCCGCGCGACGCGACGGCGCCGGGTCGGCATCCCGAGCGTCGGGTTCGCGACGCCCCAGGCGGCGCCTTTGCAGACCAGTTCCTTGTAGACGGCGGCGAGCCGACCGGTCAGTGCCGCCCGGACGGCGCGGTCGTCGGCGGTCACGAACTGGATCACGCCTTCCCTGCGGCCCAGGGAGATGCACTGGTTGAAGTAGCGGATCGGCGTGTTCGGGAGCTTCCCGCCGGTCAGGCGCGCGGCGATCGCGTCGGCGGCCTGCCACGCGGCCGGAGTGCCCGAGGCGCACGACATCCGCAACGGCTTGTCGCCCGGTCCCATGGCGTAGGCCGCGTCGCCGACGGCGTACACGTCGGGGTGCGAGACCGAGCGCATGGTCCCGTCGACCACGATCTGGCCGGTTCCGGTGACCTCCAGGGCGGTCGCCTTCGCGATCGGGTGGACCGCGAAGCCGGTGGTCCACACGGTGACCGCGGCCGGGATGGCCGTGCCGTCGGCGGTCGTGACACGGTCGGCTTCGACGCCGGTGACGTCGGCGTGCTCGTGCACGGTGATGCCGAGCTTGTCGACGACCGTCCGCAGGTGCTCGCGGCCCTTGGGCGAGAGCCAGTCGCCGAGGTCGCCGCGGACGGCGAGGGCGACGTCGAGGTCCGGGCGGGCTTCAGCGATTTCGGTCGCGGCCTCCAGACCGGTGAGGCCGCCGCCGACGACGGTCACGGTCTGCCCGGCTCCCAGCCGGCCCAGGCGCTCGCGCAGCCGGAGTGCTCCGGGGCGGCTGGCGATCTCATGGGCGTGCTCGGCGGTGCCGGGGACGCCTTGGGCGTTCCAGCCGCTGCCGAGGGCGTACACGAGGGTGTCGTACTCCAGCTCCCCGGCGCCGTTCCCGTCGATGACGGCGACGGTCTTGCGGTCGACGTCGACGCCGGTGACCTTCGCGAGCTTCAGTTCGACGCCGGTGCCCGCGAACATCTCGCTGAAGGGCCGGGGCTTGAGGTCCCGGCCGACCGCCAGTTGGTGCATCCGGACCCGCTCCACGAAGTCGGGTTCGGCGTTGACGAGGGTGATGGCCACGTCGTCGCGGTGCAGCCGCTTGGCGAGGCGGCCGGCAGCGATGGCGCCGGTGTATCCGGCGCCGAGGACGATGATCCGGTGCGGCATCTCGATGCTCCTGTCTGATGCGGGTTCGCCACTTGAACCGGGCGACCCGCCGTTTCCTGACAGGAACGCGATGTGAAGCACCTCACACGAGGGTCAGAAGGCCTTGAACAGCGGTTCCCCGTGGTCGGCGGCCGCGAACCGCTCGGTCGCGCGCTCCAGCTTGTCGGGGTTGACCTGGTTGCGGAACGCGGCGATGCCCTCGCCGGTGACCTCCAGGCACATGACGCCGACGACCCGGCCGTCGACGACCGCCACGACGGCGGGGTCGCCGTTGGCGGTCCAGGCGTAGACCTCCGGCGTGCCGCCGACGATGGCGCGCTTGGCCTCGCCGGGTTTGAACAGGCCCCGCAGGAACTTGGCGACCGCGAGGGCGCCCTCGAACGCCTTGGCGCGGGCCGGGACCTTCCCGCCGCCGTCGCCGATCGAGATCGCGTCCTCGGTGAGCAGCCGGACGAGCGGCTCGGTCCGGCCGCTGGTGGCGGCCGCGAGGAACTCCTCGACTATCCGCCGGGCGGCGGCCTCGTCGATCTCGGTGCGGGCCTTGCCGTCCGCGATGTGCTTCTTGGCGCGATGGAAGATCTGCTGGCTGGCGGCCTCGGTGATGTCGAGGATCTCGGCGATCTCCCGGTGCGGGTAGTCGAAGGCCTCCCGCAGCACGTACACCGCCCGCTCGCTCGGGGAGAGGCGCTCCATGAGGGTGAGGACCGCGTACGAGACCGATTCGCGCTGCTCGGCGGTGTCGGCCGGGCCGAGCATCGGATCCCCGGCGAGCAGCGGTTCGGGAAGCCATTGGCCCACGTAGGTCTCGCGCCGTGCCCGCGCGGAGGTGAGCTGGTTGAGGCACAGGTTGGTGAGCACCTTCGTCAGCCAGGCCTCGGGGACCTCGATGCGGTCGACGTCGGCGGCGTGCCAGCGCAGGAACGTCTCCTGCACGGCGTCCTCGGCCTCGCTGGCGGAGCCGAGGAGGCGGTAGGCGATGGCCTCCAGGCGGTGCCTGGCGGCCTCGAACCGGTCGACGTCGCTCGCGGTCAGGGGCATGGCCCCGATCCTAGGCGGGGTGAGGGTGGCCAACAGGCACAAGATCTTCCGGTGATGGCAAGCCCGCACACCCACGGCTGGCCCGGCCGACCCGCCACCCGACGCCTCGAGTGAACCTACTGACGGTCGCCCTTGGCCGGGTGGCCGGTGGCGGCGCGGCGGGCGCGCCAGCGTTCGCCGAGGGAGTCGATCTCCTCCTGGACGAAGACGAAGAAGTCGCGCATCTCGGCGACCCGCTCGCCGCCCGGGGTGGCCGGGCCGTGCAGGGCGTCGACCCCGGCGGTCGCGAGGTCGATGAAGTTCTTGTAGATGCCGGTCTTGGTGATGGTGGCCTCGTACCAGGGGTTGTCCGGCACCCGGTAGCGGTCCCGGCGGGAGCGGGGCACCGGCTCCCGCAGCAGCATGCCGAACTGGGTGAGGTAGCGGACGGCGCCGGAGACGGCCGCCGCGCTCACCCCCAGTCGTTCGCCGATCTCGCCCGCGGTCAGTGGCTCGTCGGCGCTCATCACCGTGAACAGCACCCGGGCGGCCATCCGGGGGAACCCGACCTCGGCGAAGGCCATCGCCATCCGTTCGACGAAGAGGTGGACCTCCTCGACGTCGGGGGCGGCACGGCGGTCGTCGGTCATCGGTGAGTGCTCCTCACTGCGGGTGGGACATCGACTATGCCTCGGATCTCAGTATCTTCACGACTTTGTGAAACGAGTGTAGCTTCTGATGTATGGAAACTCCCATCGCGGTGACCGGCCTGGTCAAGACCTACGGCCGGATCCGGGCGCTCGACGGCCTCGACCTCAGCGTCCGCGCCGGAGAGGTGCACGGCTTCCTCGGACCCAACGGCTCCGGCAAGTCCACCACCATCCGGGTGCTGCTCGGCCTGCTGCGGGCGGACGCGGGGGCCGTCCGACTCCTCGACGGCGACCCGTGGCGCGACGCGGTCGCGCTGCACCGCCGGCTGGCGTACGTCCCCGGCGACGTGACCCTCTGGCCCAACCTCTCCGGCGGCGAGGTGATCGACCTGCTCGGCCGGATGCGGGGCGGGCTCGACCCGAAGCGCCGCGCCGAGCTGCTGGAGTCCTTCGAGCTGGACCCGCGCAAGAAGGGCCGGGCCTACTCCAAGGGCAACCGGCAGAAGGTCGGCCTGGTCGCCGCGCTCGCCTCGGACGTCGAGCTGCTCATCCTCGACGAGCCGACCTCCGGGCTGGACCCGCTGATGGAGGAGGTCTTCCAGCAGTGGGTGCGCCGGGCCAAGCAGGACGGCCGGACGGTGCTGCTCTCCAGCCACATCCTCGCCGAGGTGGAGGCGCTCTGCGACCGGGTCACCATCATCCGCAACGGGCGGAACGTCGAGACCGGGACGCTGACCGAGCTGCGCCACCTGCACCGCACCGCCATCGACGCCGAGATCTCCGCCCCGCTGGACGGCCTGGCGGACCTCCCCGGCGTGCACGACCTGCGGGTGGAGGGCAGCCGGGTGCGCTTCGACGTGGACAACCCGGCCCTGGACGCCGCGCTGCGCCGGCTGGCCGAGCTGGGCGTACGGAGCCTGGTCAGCCAGCCGCCGACGCTGGAGGAGCTGTTCCTGCGGCACTACGGGACGACGGCCGACGAGCCGGCCGGGGCGAACCGATGAGCACCCTCACCGGCACCCGCCATCTCGTCCGGCTGATCCTGCGCCGGGACCGCGTCCTGCTGCCGCTCTGGGTGCTGGTGCTGGCGGTGCTGCCGATGACGTACGCGGCGAGCTTCTTCGAGCTCTTCCCGACCGCCGCCGACCGGGCCGCGTACGCCACCGGCACCGCGACGAACCCCTCGATCGTCGCCCTGCTCGGCCCGGTGTACGGCGACAGCGTCGGCGCGCTCACCGCCCAGCGGGGCGGCTTCCTCACCCTGATCGTCGGGCTGGTCAGCCTGCTCACCGTCATCCGGCACACCCGCACCGAGGAGGAGGCCGGCCGGCGCGAGCTGCTCGGCGCCACCGTGCTCGGCCGGTACGCCGGCCTGACCGCCGCGCTGACCGTCACCTGTGCGGCGAACCTGCTGCTCGGCCTGCTCACCGCGGCCGGCCTGACCGCCACCGGCCTGCCGGCGGCCGGCTCGCTCTCCTACGGGCTGTCGACCGCGCTGGTCGGGGTCGTCTTCGCCACCGTGGGTGGGCTCGCCGCCCAGCTCACCGAGACGGCCGGCGGCGCGCGGGGGATCGCCGTCGGGGTGCTCGGCCTGGCCTTCGCGCTCCGGCTCGCCGGCGACACCGCGGAGCGGGACTGGCCGAGCTGGCTCTCGCCGCTGGGCTGGGCCCCGCGCATCCGGGCGTACGAGGGCGAGCGCTGGTGGGTGCTGGCGCTGCCCGTCGCGCTGA
>NZ_JAEVHN010000282.1:0-7602 GCF_016803375.1 Micromonospora sp. 4G55 | reverse complement strand
CCGCTGCCCGCCGGAGAGCTGGCCGCCCTCCTCGCCGACCACCGTGTCCCAGCCGTCCGGTTGTTCGCGTACCCAGTCGAGCAGGCCGGCGGCCCGGGTGGCGGCGGCCAGCTCCTCCTCGCCGGCGGCGGGCCGGCCGAGCAGCAGGTTGTCCCGGACGGAGGCGTGGAAGACGTACGCCTCGGCGAGCAGCCCGCCGATGGCGCGGGGCAGTTCCTCGGCCGGGTACGCCGACAGGTCCACCCCGTCCAGGGTGACCCGGCCGGCGTCGGGGCGCACCGCGCCGGTGAGCACGGCGGCCAGGGTGCTCTTGCCGGCGCGCTCGGGCCGACCACGGCGACCCGGCGGCCGGCCGGGAGATCCAGGTCGACGCCGTCCAGGGCCGGGGCGGCGCCCTTCCGGTAGCGCACGGTCACCCGTCGAACCGCACGTCGTGCCCGGCCCGGGCGGCGACGGTCGCCCCGCCGGGGGAAGTGGTGGGGGCCGTCGGGGGTGTCGAGCAGCGTGGCGACCCGGTCGAGGCCGGCGCGCAGCTGGGTGCGCTGCCGGGCCGCGCCGACCAGGGCCAGCGCGATCTCCACCGCGGCCAGGGTGCCGACGGCCAGCACGCCGATCAGCACCCCGTCGACTCCGGCGCGCAGCGTGGTGAGCACCACGCCGGCGGCGGTCAGTCCGGCGACCAGTACCCCGGCCGCGTCGACGGCGAACCCGGTCCGGGCGAGCCGGCGTTCCAGCCGGGCCAGCCGGTCGGCGCGATCGGTGGCGGCCCGCAGCGCGTACCCGGTGGCCCCCGAAGGCGGCCAGGTCGGCGGCGCCGTGGGTGAGGTCGACGGCGTCGGTGGCGAGTGCCCCGCGCAGCGGCGCGACCTCGTCGGCGGCCCGCCGGGTCAGCGCGGTGGCCAGTACGGGCAGCGCGACCCCGGCGACCAGCAGGCCCACCGCGAGCACCCCGGCCGCGGGCAGCGAGATCAGCGCGGCCCCGCCGACGGCCAGCAGGCTCACCAGCGCGGCGGCGGCCCCGGGGACGAGCACCCGCAGCAGCAGGTCCTGGACGGCCTCCACGTCGGACACGAGCCGGCTCAGCGCGTCCCCGGACCGCTGTTCGGCGGGCCCCCGACGGGCGGCGAGGGTGGCGAAGACCCGGGCCCGCACGTCGGTGATCATGCGCAGCACGGCGTCGTGGCCGGCGAGTCGTTCGGTGTAGCGGAAGACGCCCCGGCTGATGGCGAGCGCCCGGACCGCGACGATGGCCACGGTGAGCCGGTCCAGCGGCGGCCGGCCGGCGGCGCTCATCAGCAGCCAGGTGGCGGTGGCCATCAGCGCCAGTCCGGCGAACTCCGTCGCCGCGGCGAGCAGCCCCGCGCCGACCAGCCGGCCCAGGTACGGCCGGGCCAGCCGCAGCACGGCCCGCTCCGCGCCGGTGTGCACCGTGCCGGCTGGTGGTGGCGGCAGCTCCGCCGGGGTCGGGCCGCCCGTGTCGCGGCCCTCCGGGCGAACTTCTCCGGTGGTCATCGGGTCGCCTCCCCGGCGGGGATCGGGGTCAGCTCGGTGACCCGGCCGTCCTCGACCCGGAGGATCCGGTCGGCGTCCGCCAGCAGCGCGGGGCGGTGCGCGACCAGCAGCGCGGTACGCCCCGCGACGAGTCGCCGGGTGGCGGCCAGCACCACGCCTCGCTGGCGCTGTCGAGCCGGGCGGTCGGCTCGTCGAGGAGCACCAGCGGGGGCGTTCCGGAGGAAGGCTCGGGCCAGCGCGACCCGCTGCCGCTGCCCGCTGGACAGGCCGTGCCCGCGCTCGCCCAGCGTGGTGGCGAGCCCGTCGGGCAGGTCCGCGACCACGTCTTGGAGCGCGGCGTCGGCAACGGCCGTGGCGAGCGCCGCGTCCGGGGTGTCGGGGGCGCCGAGGCGGATGTTGTCGGCGAGCGAGGCGGCGAAGAGGTGCGCCCGCTGCGGCACCCAGGCGACCTGCCGGCGCCAGGCGTCCCGGTCGACCTCGGTCAGGTCACGCCGTCGACGGTGACCCGGCCGGAGGTGGGGGTGACGAAGCCGAGCAGCAGGCCGAGCAGGGTGCTCTTGCCGGCGCCGCTCGGCCCGATGACCGCGATCCGCTCGCCGGGCCGGATGGTCAGGTTGACCTCGCGCAGCGCGGTGGTCCGCTCGTACGCCACGGTCACGTCGGTGAAGCGGATCTCGCCGTGGCCGTCGGGCGCCGGGACCGGCTCGCCGGCCGGCGCGGCGGCGGCCGGTGCGGCGGAGACGGTCAGCGCCTCGTCCAGCGCGGTGAGCCCCTCCATGCTGGCGTGGAACTTGCTGCCGGCCGCCCGCAGCGGCAGGTACGCCTCCGGGGTGAGCAGCAGCACCAGCAGCGCGGTGGAGAGGGTGATCCCGCCGCTGAGCAGCCGGATGCCGACCGGCACCGCGACCAGCGCCACCGACAGGGTGGCGACCAGCTCCAGCACCAGCGCGGAGAGGAAGGCGATCCGCAGGGTCTTCATGGTCGCGACCCGGTGCCCGTCGGCCATCCGGCGCACCACGTCGGTCTGGGCCCGGCCGGCCGAAGGCGCGCAGCGTGGGGAGCCCGGCGACCATGTCGAGGAAGTGCCCGCCGAGCAGCGACAGCCGTCGCCACTGGCGTTCGGTGGCGGCCTGCGCCTGCCAGCCGAGTAGGGCGCCGAAGACCGGGATCAGCGGGATGGTCAGCGCGATGATCAGCGCCGAGCCCCAGTCGGCCAGGACCAGCCGGGCCAGCACGGCCAGCGGCACGGCCACGCTGAGCACGAGCTGCGGGAGGTAGCCGGTGAAGTAGGCGTCCAGCGCGTCCAGGCCCCGGCCGGTGAGGGTGGCGAGTTGACCGGCGCGCTGCCCGGCGACCCAGCCCGGCCCGTGCCGGCCGACGGCGGTGAGCAGGTCGGCGCGGAGCGTCGCCTTCACGGTGGCCGCGGCCCGCGCCGCGACGGTGCCCTGGCGCCCAGGCGACCAGTGCGCGTGCGCCGACGGGCGGCGACGAAACCGGCCAGCGCCACCGCCAGGTCGATCGGCTCATCGCTCATCGGCCCATCCTGGCACCGCCGCGCCCGTTCGGGCGCGCGGTGTCCCCCTCGGGGCTCAGAGGAAGCGGTGCATGATGTGCAGGCCGACCCGCTTGCCGTCCGGCAGCGCGAACGCCTCCGGCACCGTGCCGATCACCGTGAACCCGAGCCGCCGGTACAGCTCCACCGCCCACGTGTTGGACTCGGCCACCGCGTTGAACTGCATCGCCGCGTACCCCTGCCGGCGGGCCCAGTCCAGGGCGTACTCGACCATCGCCCGGCCGACGCCCCGGCCCCGCGCGTCGGCGGACACCATGAAACTGGCCGTGGCGACGTGCGCGCCCGGCCCGGGCTTGTTCGGGCCGATCTTCGCCGTGCCGAGGACCCGGTCACCGTCCAGGGCGACCACGGTCACCCCCGGCGGCGCCTCCACCCACATGGCGCGTGCTGACTCCTCGGTCAGCCCCGGGTCGTAGACGAAGGTGTCGGCCGCGACGACGACCTCCCGCACGATCGACCACACCTGCGGCCAGTCGGCGTCGGTGAACTCTCTGATCAGCATCGGGGCAAAGCTAACCGCAGCCCCGCCGCGACGCCAACCGGATCCGCCGGTGCCGAACCGTGACCGGTCCGGGACAGCGCGGTACGCACCCGAGCGGCCACCATGGGAGCGTGGCCGTACCCGTCACCGACCGTCCGGACGCGGCAGCTCCCGCCGCGCCGCCAGCACCCGGGCCCCGCACGAAAGGGCCGTGGCTGGTCGCCGGCGCGGTCACCGTCATTCTGCTGGCGCTGGCCCACCGGTACGGCTACCACCGCGACGAGCTGTACTTCCTGCTCTGCGGCCGGCACCTCGACTGGGGCTACGTCGACCAGGGGCCGCTCGTCCCGGCCCTGGCCCGCGCGATGGACACCCTCGCCCCGGGCAACCTCGTCGTGCTGCGTACCCCGTCGGCGCTGATCGCCGGGGCCGCGGTGGCGCTGGTGGCGGCGCTGGCCCGCCAGTTCGGCGCCGGACGCGGCGGGCAGCTCCTCGCCGCGGGCACCACCGCGGTGGCCGGCGTCGTCCTCGCCGCCGGGCACCTGCTCAGCACCACCACCGTGGACCTGCTGGTCTGGCTGGCCGCGGCGTACTGCGCGGTCCGGGTGCTGCGCGGCGACCCGCGCTGGGCGCTCGGCCTCGGCGCGGTACTCGGCGTCGGGATGCTCAACAAGCTGCTGCCCGCGCTACTGGGCGTGGGGCTGCTCGCCGGGGTGGCGATCGCCGGGCCGCGCCGGCTGCTACGCGACCGGTGGGTGCTCGCCGGCGTGGCGCTGGCCGCGCTGCTCGCCGTACCGAACCTCGCCTGGCAGGCCGCGCACGACTTCCCGCAGCTCGCGGTCGCCTCGTCGATCGCCGACGGGGACAGCTCCTACAGCGGCCGCCTCGACGCGGTCGTGCTGCAACTGCTCATCATCAGTCCGGTGGCGGTGCCGATCTGGGTCGCCGGGCTGGTCGCCCTGCTGCGCCGCCCCCGGTGGCGGGCCTACCGGGCGCTGGGCTGGGCCTGGCTGGTGGTGTTCGGCATCGTGCTGGTGGCCGGCGGCAAGGGCTATTACGACGCGCCGCTGCTGCTGGTGCTCACCGCCGCCGGCGCGGTCGTCACCGCCGACTGGGCGCGTACCGTGCCGCGTCGGGTGCTACTGGCCGCCGCCGCGGTCGTCGCGGTCACCGGCAGCGCCGTGCTGCTGCTGCCCACGCTGCCCGCCGACCGGCTGCCCGGCTTCGTCGTCGAGGTCAACTACGACGCCGGGGAGACCATCGGCTGGCCGGCGTTCGCCGACTCGCTCGCCGCCGTGCACCGTGGGCTGCCGCCGGAGCAGCGGCAGCGCGCGGTGATCCTCACCGGCAACTACGGCGAGGCCGGCGCCGTCGCCCGCTACGGCCCCGCACGCGACCTGCCCCGCGCCTACTCGGGGCACAACAGCATGGCCGAGTTCGGCCGGCCGCCCGCCGACGCCGACACCGTGCTCGCGGTCGGCTGGGACCGCCCCGACCAGCTACGCGGCTGGTTCCGACAGGTCACCCTCGCCGGCCGGGTCGACCAGCGCGTCGACGTGGACAACGACGAGAACGGCGGCCCAATCTGGCTGTGCCAGGGCCTGCGGCGCCCGTGGGACCAGATCTGGGACCAGGAGGTACGCCACGCCGGCTGAACCGGGATCGTCAGAGCGCCGTCGCCACCACCACGAACTCGCCGTCGTCCCCCGCACCCACCGGCTCCCCCTGCCAGCCACCGTGAATCCGCTGCACCCGGAAACCCGCCCCCGCGAGCGAGTCCCGCAACTCCCTTTCGGTACGGAACCGCAGCACCGCCTCGCCGCGCACCTCACCGTCGGCGAAGCCGAAATGTCGGGTGAACCGCACGACGCCGTCCCGGGCCTCGGTCACCTCGGTCCAGGTCACCACGTCCGAGCCGTCCGGCAGGCGGACCGACCGGCGCGAGTCGACCGGGTTCCACCGCTCCCAGCGCCGGTCGGCCGGATCCCGGGAATCGAAGAGCAGCCGGCCACCCGTACGCAGCGCCCGACGCAGCGCGGCCAGGACCCGCCGCCACTCGTCGTCGTCCACCACGAACTGCGCCACGTGGCTGGTCATCACCGCCACGTCGTACGCCCCGCCGGGCAGCACCTCCGCGCCACCCTCCACCCAGGTGACCCGGTCCGCGCCGGGCTTGGCGCGGGCGGCGTCCAGTGAGGCGCGGGCCGGTCGACGCCGGTGACGGTGTGCCCGGCGGCAGCCAGGGCCAGGGCCAGGCGGCCGGTGCCGCAGCCGAGGTCCAGCACCCGGGCCGGGTCGACGCCGACCTCGGCGAGGAAGAAGTCGTCGTCAGGGCCCCACGGGCACTCGACGTCGTAGACCGCGACGAGGCGGGGATCGGTGAACTCCGCGTTACGCACCGCCGCACGCTAACCGGGCCGGCGGTTCGGCACGAGGCGGATTCCGGCCACCAGCGGCCGTCCCGGCTGGCGCCGTCGGGGCGGCTAGAAGGCGTACCGGATCCGGCAGTACGGCGCGCGGGCGGAGATCAGCTCGGTCAGCGCGGCCACGTAGCGGCCTTTCTCACCGGTGCGGTAGCGCACGTTCCAGCCGCCGGACTGCGAGCGCTTGGGTTGCTGCAGCTCCGGGCGCCAGAGCAGCTCCTCGGCCTTCGGGTGCCAGCCGAGGTTGACCTCGTGCAGCCGGTCGTTGTGGGTGAGGAAGATGACCTCGGCGGCGAGCTGCGCCCGGGCCGGCGGGCCGATCCCGGCGTCGAGCTGCTCGAGCAGCTCCGCCCAGTCGTCGAGCCAACCGTCGCGTACCACCACCGGGCTGAAGTTGACGTGCACCTCGTAGCCGGCGGCGACGAAGTCGTCGATGGCCGAGATCCGCTCGGCGACCGGTGAGGTGCGGATGTCGAGCAGCTTGGCGTCGCGGGCCGGCATCAGCGAGAACCGGATCCGGGTCCGCCCGCGCGGGTCCCAGTCGAGCAGGTCGCGGTTGACGTGCTTGGTGGCGAAGCTGGCCTTGGCGGTGGGCAGGCCGCGGAAACAGCTGACCAGGTCCCGGACGTTGTCGCTGACCCGGGCGTCCAGCGAGCAGTCGGAGTTCTCGCCGATGTCGTACACCCACGCGTGCGGGTCGCACTGGTTCGCGGCGCCCTTCGCGCCCTGCCGGGCGACGTGCCGGGACAGGTAGCCGGTGATCCGCTCGATGTTGGCGAAGACGGTGATCGGATTGCTGTAGCCCTTGCGCCGGGGGACGTAGCAGTAGGCACACGCCATGGCGCAACCGTTCGCGGTGGACGGGGCGATGAAGTCGCTGGAGCGGCCGTTGGGCCGGGCCGTGAGTGACTTCTTCACGCCGAGCACGAGGGTCTCGGTCTTGATCCGCACCCAGCGGGCCACGTTCGTCTCGTCGCCGTACAGCTCGGGGATCCGGGTGTGACTGTCGATCTCGATCCGCTCGGCGTCGGGAAAGCGAGCCAGCACCTCCCGGCCGCGGGGAAGCGCGGCGGCCTCCGGCTCCACGAAGATCCGCCGGATGTCGAGCAGCCGGGGCTGCGGGGCGTCGCCGGTCACGGACCGGTACAACTGCCGACCGATCGCCCTTCTTCCCGGTCAGGGCGGGGTTTCCCCTCCGACGCGCCGGGTACCCGCCGTCATGCCCTGGTTGCCCGTTGTGTCCCGTCGGCGCCGGTGACATGCCCGAGGGGCACCTCATCCACCGGTACGCCCGCGAGCAGCACGCCGCGCTCGCCGGGCAGGTGCTGGCCGTCTCCAGCCCACAGGGCCGCCTCGATCCCGGCCCGTACGACGGGCACCGGCTGCACGCGGTGGAGGCGTACGGCAAGCACCTGTTCTACCACCTGGAGGAGAGCCCCACCCTGCACGTCCATCTCGGCATGCGCGGGCTGTTCCTGCGCCACGACGATCCGACCGTCGCCCCGCGCGGCGGGGTGCGGCTGCGGCTGGCCGGCACCCGCGTCGCGTACGACCTGATCGCGCCGATCCGGTGCGAGCCGCTGTCGGCCGACGACGAGCGGGCGCTGCGCGCC
>NZ_JAEVHN010000281.1:0-7661 GCF_016803375.1 Micromonospora sp. 4G55 | reverse complement strand
CTGTCCACGGTGAGCCGCCAACGGATCTTGGTGGCGACCCACTCCTTGACGTAGCGGCAGCGGGCCGAGGCGTACGGGGGCAGCCAGGTGGCCGGGTCCGTGGTCGCCTTGGCCTGGTTGACGTTGTCGGTGACGGCGGCCACTGTCCACGGTGAGCCGCCAACGGATCTTGGTGGCGACCCACTCCTTGACGTAGCGGCAGCGGGCCGAGGCGTACGGGGGCAGCCAGGTGGCCGGGTCCTGGTCGCCCTTGGCCTGGTTGACGTTGTCGGTGACGGCGGCCAGCGGGCGGCTGTCGCCCAGGTCGTTGGCGTACGCCTGGCGGCGGCTGGTGGTCCAGCTGCGCGCGCCGGAGTCCCAGGCCTCGGCGAGCGGCACCATGTGGTCGATGTCGAGGTCGCTGGTGATGGTCCAGTACGCGTTGTCGTAGTAGGAGTACCACCGCCCGCCGGACAGCGTGCAGCTCCCGCCGACCGTCGGGGCGGAGACGGCCTCGGCGATCAGCACCTCGTTGCGGGTGTTGCAGCCGTCGCCGTCGGCGTCGATCCAGTGGGGGAAGAGGTCGCGGCTGTAGCCGGTGCGGACCTCGGTGGCGACCGGTAGGCCGGCGACCGCGGTGGTCAGTGAGGCCGAGTAACTGGCGGCCCAGGCGGGGTGGGCGAGGCCGAGGGTGGCGGCCAGGGCGGCGGCGAGGATGGTGGCCGTCGCGCGCAGGGTACGGGTCATGGTGCTCCGTCCAATGAGGGTGGCGGGATCGCCTGCGTACATATGGACAGAGAAGACGGCCAATATCCAGATCAACTTTGTGAACGGTGGGCGACGCAGCGTCGCCGAACCGATGACAAGCTCGGTGTGGGTGCCGGCCCGCGCGCGGAACGGCGCCCGCGCCTACCTCGACGTGGCGTCCTTCCACCCGATCGCCGCCGGCAACGGGCGGGCGGCGATGCCGGCGCTGTACTTCCCGCTCGTCCGGCGGCCGGGTGGGCGCGGCCACCCGTGGCGGCCGGTCGGCTCACTCCGCCGGCAGGAAGGCCAGCGCCAGGGTCAGCTCCAGCACCGTCGCCGGGTCGTTGAGGCGCTCGCCGTACAGCTCGCGCAGCTGACCCATCCGGTAGCGCACGGTCTGCGGATGGACGAAGAGGTCGCCCGCGACGTCGTCGCGCCGGCCCTGGTGCAGCAGCCAGGAGCGCAGCGTCTCGGCCAGCCGCCGGGCGGTCGCCGGGGGCAGCGCCGACAGCGGTTGCAGCACCTGCGCGCGCAGGTCCGCCAGGGCCTCCGGGTCGGTGCTGAGGCACCAGCCGGGCCAGGTGCTGCTCGGTGTCCAGCGGCGCGCCGTCCGCCGGCCGGTCCAACCCGAGCGCCAGCGGCCGCAGCACGCGGCTGGTCACGACTCGGCCGACCCGGGTCCACGGCCGGGCCGGCCCCACCACCGCCCGGTGCCCCTGCACCGCGCCGGTGAGCCGCCGCCGGCGCCCGCCGTGCACGTCGGGAACGAGCAGCACGGCGGACTCCTCGGCCAGCTCCACCCCGGGCAGGTCCTCACCGCTCTCCAGGGTGTGCGGCCCGAGCATCGCGAGCACCCCGCGCAGGTTGCTGCGCGGCAGCACCGCGACGGTGAGGGTCTGCGGGGGCGGCCACTCCGCCCGCTCGGCGCTGCGGCGCAGCACCTCCTCCGGCTCGCCGGCGAGCAGGTGCCGGACCAGCCGTTCCAGGTCGCGCCGGTGCACCCGCCCGGCGCTGGCCAGCTCGTCGGTGTGCCCGGCCACGCTGGCGGCGGAGAGCTCGTCGATGTAGGCGAACATCAGCTCGGCGAAGTCCGCCACCCGCTCGGCGGAGAGCCCGTCGCGCACGGTGGTGGCGGAGACCTCTCGCCAGGCGACCCGGGCCCCCACCCGGTACGCGGCCAGCAGCGCGTCCATGCTCCGCCCGGACCGGGCCTCGCCGCTGCCGAGGGCGTACGCGGCCTCCAGCGCCCGGCTCAGCGGGGTGCTCGGGTCGGCGGCGTCGGCCCGCTCGATGAGCTGGAGGAACGTGCCCAGCGCGATGCGGACCGCGTTCTCGATCTTCTCGCGCATCTGCCCGGTGAGGGTGCCCGAGTAGTCGGGGACCTCGGCGGTGATCGCGGTGACCGTCCGCTCGGCCACCGCGGGCAGCTGGCCGCGCAGCCGGTCGGCCACCCGCTCGTCCAGCTCCAGGTGCGCCGCCCGGCGGCTGGTGGCCCCGGAAGGATCGGACATGTTGTTCCCCCCGAACAAGAACCCGTGGTCAATTCACCTTTGCTGGCCAAGATGTTATGCGAACGGGCGACGACCCTGGACATATGACCACCACCGTCCCGCGTCCCCCGACGAGGCCCTCCGTCCGGGACCGGCTCCTCCGGCTCGCCGAGACGGTCACCACCCCACTGCTCCCCGCGGACTATCTCGACCTGGTCGCGCCGCTGCGCGCCGGGGCCGCGCTGCGCGGTCGCGTGGTCGCCGTCGACGCCGAGACCCGCGACGCCGCCACGCTGACCATCCAGCCCGGCCGTGCCTGGCGCGGCCACACCGCCGGGCAGTACGTGCGCCTCGGCGTGGACGTCGACGGGGTCCGGCAGTGGCGGGCGTACTCGGTCACCTCGGCTCCCGGGCGTCCCGACGGCCGCATCTGCGTGACCGTGAAGGCGATCCCCGACGGGAAGGTCAGCAACCACCTGGTCCGGCGCATCCGCCCGGGCGCCATCGTCCAGCTCGACCAGGCGCAGGGGGACTTCGTCCTGCCCGACCCCGCGCCGGCTCGGGTCCTCTTCCTCACCGCCGGCAGCGGCGTCACCCCGGTCATGGGGATGCTGCGAGCCGGCGCGCTCGGCCGGTCGGACGTCGTGGTGGTGCACTCCGCGCCGACCCCGGCCGACGTGGTCTTCGGCGCCGAGCTGCGGGCGCTCGCCGGACAGGGGGGCGATCCGGCTGGTCGAGCGGCACACCGACACCGACGGGCTGCTCGGCGTCGACGACCTGGCCGGGCTGGTCCCCGACCACCTGGAGCGCGAGACCTGGGCCTGCGGCCCGATCGGGATGCTCGACGCGGTGGAGGAGCACTGGCGGGCGGCCGGCGCGGCGCAGCGGCTGCACACCGAGCGGTTCCGGCCGACCGTGATCTCACCGGGGGAGGGCGGGACCGTCACCTTCACCAGGGCCGGTCTCAGCGTGCGGGCCGACGGCGCGACCCCCATCCTGGATGCCGGGGAGGCCGCCGGTGCGCTGATGCCGTCGGGCTGCCGGATGGGCATCTGCTACGGCTGCGTCCTCCCGCTGCGCCAGGGGGCGTCCGCGACCTGCGGACCGGGGACATCACCACGGCCGTCCCCGGTGACGGCGTACTCATCCAGACCTGCGTGTCGGCGGCGGCCGGTACCTGCGACATCGATCTGTAGACAGGAGGCCGGACGTGACCGCTATCCAGAAGAAGCCGGACAACCCGATCGCCCACCTCAGTGCCGAGGACATCGAGATCCTGGGCAAGGAGCTCGACGCCATCCGGGACCGGGTGATCGCCGAGCGCGGCGAGTCCGACGCCCGGTACATCCGCAAGGTCATCAAGACCCAGCGGACGCTGGAGATCAGCAGCCGCGCGGTGCTGCTCTTCTCGCTCTTCCCGCCGGCGTGGGTGGTCGGCACCGCCGGCCTGGCGGTGGCCAAGATCCTGGAGAACATGGAGATCGGCCACAACATCCTGCACGGCCAGTACGACTTCATGCGCGATCCGAAGATCCACTCCACCACCTGGGAGTGGGACCACGTCTCCCCGGCCGACCAGTGGAAGCACTCGCACAACCAGCTGCACCACACGTACACCAACGTGCTCGGCAAGGACAACGACCTCGGGTACGGGATCATGCGCGTCGACGAGGACCAGAAGTGGCACCCGATGCACCTCGGCCAGCCGCTGTGGAACTTCGTCAACGCCTGCTTCTTCGAGTACGGCATCGCCGCGTACGACCTGGAGCTCGGCCGCAACCTGCAGAAGGACCGGCGCAAGGCCCCGGAGTTCCGGGCCCGGGCCCGCGCCGTCGGCCGCAAGATCCGCCGTCAGGTGCTCAAGGACTACATCGTGCACCCGCTGCTGTCCGGCCCGTCCTTTTTCAGCACCCTGGCCGCCACCTTCACCGCGAACCTGATCCGCAACCTGTGGAGCCACTCGGTGATCATGTGCGGGCACTTCCCGAACGGCGTGGAGACCTTCGAGAAGACCAGCATCGAGGGCGAGACGCGCGGCGAGTGGTACCTGCGGCAGATGCTCGGTTCGGCCAACATCAGCGGCAGCCGGCTGATGCACATCATGACCGGCAACCTGTCGTTCCAGATCGAGCACCACCTCTTCCCCGACCTGCCGAGCAAGCGCTACCAGGAGATCGCCCCGCAGGTCCGGGCGCTCTTCGACCGGTACGGGCTGAAGTACACCACCGGCCCGCTGCCCAAGCAGGTCGCCTCGGCCTGGTGGAAGGTCATCCGGCTGTCGCTGCCCAACCGGACCCCGGCCACGCCGAAGCCGGCCGACGACCTGTCGACGCGTACCCTCGCTCCCTCGGGGGCCTGAGCACCCACGACGGCGCCGCCGAGCCACCCGGAATCGCGGTGGCCGGCGGTGCCGTCGTCGCGGTACGGTCGGGCCATGCAGATCAGGCGCACCACCGCCGCGGCCGCGCGAGCTTCCCGCTCGCCGGTTGCCGCCGCCTGATCACCTGACCCCACGCCGGCGACCGGAAACGGTCCGCCGGCGTTCGCGCGTCTGCACCCCCGCGTCCGCGCGGCGGGCCGTACCGGTCGCACCCGCACCGGAAGGCCCTACGCCATGACACCCGAGCAGATCGTCCGCACCTTCGTCGACCACTTCCACCGGCGGGGCCACCGGTCCGCGCCGGAGAGCCCGCTGATCCCACCGCCGGGCGATCCGGTCCTCTTCACCACCTCCGGGATGCACCCGCTGACGCCCTACCTCGCGGGCCGTCCCCACCCGTCCGGCCGCCGCCTGGTCAACGTGCAGCGTTGCCTGCGCACCACCGACCTGGACGAGGTCGGCGACCCGACCCACCTCACCGTCTTCGACATGCTCGGCACCTGGTCGCTCGGCGACTACGGCATCGGGCCGAGCCTGCGCTGGGGCTACGAGCTGCTCACCGACGGCTTCGGCGTCGACCCGGGCCGGCTGCACGCCACCGTCTTCGGCGGCGACGACCAGGTCGGCCCCGACGAGACCGCGCTGGCGACGTGGACCGAACTCGGCGTGCCGGTGGAGCTGACCCGCGCGGAGAACTGGTGGTCCAACGGCCCCACCGGACCGTGCGGGCCGGACTCGGAGATCTTCGTCTGGACCGGCGACGGCCCGCCCGCCGGCACCCCGGGCGGTGACGACCGGTGGATGGAGGTCTGGAACCACGTGCGGATGCGCTACCACCGGCACGACGACGGCCGGCTGGAGCCGCTGCCGCAGCCCAACATCGACACCGGGATGGGCCTGGAGCGGCTGGAGATGGTGCTGCGCGGCGGCCGGTCGGTCTTCGAGTGCGCCGGCCTGACCCACTGGGTCGAGGCGGTCCGCGACCGGTGGCCGCTGGACGAGACGGCGCACCGGATCGTCTGCGACCACCTGCGCTCGGCGGTCGTGGTGCTCGGTGACGGCGTCCGGCCCGCCAACACCGGCCGGGGCTACGTGCTGCGCCGGCTGGTCCGGCGGGCGCTCACCACGCTGTGGCGCGACGATCCGACCCGGACCCTCGCCGACCTGCCCGACCAGCCGTACGCGGACACGCTGCGCCGGTTCCGCCAGCGCGGCGACGTCGAGCCGCTGCGCCAGGTGCTCCTCGACGAGGAACGGCGCTTCCGGGCCCTGCTGCGGCGGGGGCGGCCGGTGGTCGAGCGGGTGCCGGTCCCGGGGCCGCTGACCGACGCCGACTACGCGTGGCTGCACGACACCCACGGGCTGCCCCGCGAGCTGGTCGACGGGCCGCTCGGCGTGGCGGGCTGACCCGGGCGCGGACCCGAGGGGGATTGCGGGCGCCGCCACCTGGGTATCCGCTGTGGACCGCCGCCGGACGGCCGGCGGCGGTCCGCCCTCGCGGGGAGGTGTCCGGTGACCGTCCGTGCCTCGGCGAGCGTGCTCGCCCTCCTGTTCACCCTGACCGGCTGCGGGGTGGCGCGGGACCTCGCCAGCGGCGACGCCGCGACCCCGTCCGGGCCGTCCGCGCTCGACGAGCTGCGCCAGGCGGCGCAGGCGTTGGACCGCGGCCCCTACAGCTTCCAGTTCCGCACGCCCACCACCATCGGTGCCGGCGCGGCCGACGGGCGCGACGGCTGGCTGCGGATCAGGGTGGTCGGCGGCGAGATCGCCAAGGCCCGGGTGACCTTCGAGGTGCTGCACCGGGACGGCCAGCACCTGGTCCGCAGCAATCCGCTGACCGAGGACCGGTGGACCCGGCTGGACATGACGAAGGTGAACCCGGCGCGCCGGGCCACGCTGGAGCGGTTCGGCGACCCGGCCCACGCCGAGGACCTGCTCGCCGGGGTCGGCACCGCCGAACGCAACGGCGAGCGCGGCTATCGGGGCACGTTGGATCTGACCCGGGCGACCGAACCGGGCGCCAGTCGCCTCATCGACGACGCGCACCTGCGGTCGCTCACCCCCGAGCAGACCCGGTCGGTGCCGTTCGAGGCGACCGTGGACTCCCAGCGGCGGCTTGTGGGCCTGCGGTTCACCCTGCCGGCCGCCGGGGGCCGACCGGAGCAGCCGTCGGAGATCAGCTACTCCGGGCACGGCTTCAAGCCCGACTTGAGCGCGCCGTTCGACGGGAAGATCGGCCCGGCGCCGGCGGAGGTCTACGAGTTCGTCAACGGCTGACCTCGTCCAGCTCGATCACCTCGGCGGCGGGACCGGTGTCCTAGCCGAGCAGCAGGAACGTCGGCACCCCGACCAGCACGCCGGCCACGCCGCGGCGAGCACCTGGGCGGTGGTGTGGTCACCCAGCCGCACCCGGGACCAGCCGATCAGGGCCACCAGGCCGAACGCCACCAGCAGCGCCGGCCCGAAGACGACCACCAGCACCCCGACCGCCCCGGCGGCGACGGCCGCGTGCGCGCTGAGCTTCCAGACCTGGTTGACCGCGGTGACCACCAGCAGCACCGCGAACATCACCACCACCATCGCCACCAGCGCCCGGGGCGCCCCGAGCAGGACCAGCGCCGCGATACCCGCCAGCACCGAGAGCAGGCCGCCGACCAGCGGCCCGCGCCGCTGCTCGCGTACCCCGATGTGGTGGTCGGTGAGCCGGCCGCGCCGCACCCCGAGCCAGATGATCCCGTACGGCACCACCGCGCTGAACAACACCGCCAGCAGCGCCCAGCCGAGGCCGGCCAGCCAGGCCGGCGCGGTGGCGTGCAGCGCCACGACCACCGGCATCGCCGCCGCCCACACGGCCGGGGCGAACATCTCGGTGACGATCCGCGCGACGCCGGGGCCGGCGGGCGCGATGACCCTGGTCTCACTGGACACGCTGTTGCCTCTCGCTGTCGTCGGCGCCGGTCGCCGGGCCCAGCCCGGCCCGTAGCCAGGTGACCTCCGGGGAACGGTAGGCCCTCGCCACCCGGACGAGCCAGGCGACCTGCTCCGCGGCCTCCCCACCGTCGGCG
>NZ_JAEVHN010000280.1:0-7664 GCF_016803375.1 Micromonospora sp. 4G55 | reverse complement strand
GGCGCAGGCCGCCGGCGGCCACCGGGCGGGAGCCGGTGTCGGGAACGGCGTTGGGCAGCGTCGGTTCGGCGTACGCGGGGGTGGCCAGGGCCATCGCCGCGACGGCGCCGAGCAGGGCCGACCAGAGCGCGGGACGCAGCACCGGCGAGATCACCGGGCTCCTGCGTCGTCGCTGCCGTCGCCCGTGCCCGCTGTCGACCATTCCGCTCCCCGTCCGGCGCGCTCGTGCCGCGCACGGTGGCGCGGCGACCGGGACGCTACCAGTGTGTGTCGCGCCCCACCCTGTCTTACCTCACTGAGACAGCGATGTCGATGCGTCGTCCGTTACGGAAGCCTGAGAGTCCGGTGAAGTACGTCGCTGGCGGTGCCCGTGCTGCCGGCCCGTCGGGGGTCCGACGTAGGCTCGACCGGGACCGCAGGTGGAAGGGACGTGGCTTTCGATGGACGCCGGACTCAAGCGCGAGCTCGAAGCGAAGGTGTACGCCGGTGAGCGGCTGACCCGGGAGGACGGGATCGCGCTCTACGACAGCGACGACCTGGCCTGGCTGGGGCGGCTGGCCCACCACCGCCGTACCGAGCTCAACGGCGACCGGGTGATGTTCAACGTCAACCGGCACCTCAACCTGACCAACGTCTGCTCCGCCTCCTGCGCGTACTGCTCGTTCCAGCGCAAGCCGGGTGAGAAGGACGCGTACACGATGCGCATCGACGAGGCCGTACGCAAGGCCAAGGAGATGGAGGACGAGCAGCTCACCGAGCTGCACATCGTCAACGGCCTGCACCCGACCCTGCCGTGGCGCTACTACCCGAAGGTGCTGCGCGAGCTCAAGGCGGCACTGCCGAACGTCAAGCTCAAGTGCTTCACCGCCACCGAGGTGCAGTGGTTCGAGAAGATCAGCGGGTTGAGCGCCGACGAGATCCTCGACGAGCTGATGGACGCCGGCCTGGAGTCGCTGACCGGCGGCGGCGCCGAGATCTTCGACTGGGAGGTCCGGCAGCA
The DNA here is from genome assembly GCF_016803375.1 of Micromonospora sp. 4G55. NCBI lineage: Bacteria > Bacillati > Actinomycetota > Actinomycetes > Micromonosporales > Micromonosporaceae > Micromonospora > Micromonospora sp. 4G55. Next base: position 6,664 of record NZ_JAEVHN010000280.1, on the reverse strand, counting down.
CATCGTCGACCACGAGTGCCACTGGGAGGACTGGTCGCGGATCCACCGGCTGGCCCACTCGAAGGGCATGAAGACCCCGTCGACGATGCTCTACGGCCACATCGAGGAGCCCCGGCACCGGGTCGACCACGTGCTGCGGCTGCGCGAGCTGCAGGACGAGACGGGCGGCTTCGCGGTCTTCATCCCGCTGCGCTACCAGCACGACTTCGTCGACTCGGCGGACGGCAAGATCCGTAACCGGATCCAGGCGCAGACCACGATGGCGTCGCCGGCCGAGTCGCTGAAGACCTTCGCGGTCTCCCGGCTGCTCTTCGACAACGTCCCGCACGTGAAGTGCTTCTGGGTGATGCACGGCCTCTCGGTGGCCCAGTTGTCGCTCAACTTCGGGGTGGACGACCTGGACGGCTCGGTCGTGGAATACAAGATCACCCACGACGCCGACTCGTACGGCACCCCGAACACGATGCACCGGGACGACCTGCTGCACCTGATCTGGGACGCCGGTTTCCAGCCCGTCGAGCGGGACACCCGCTACAACGTGGTCCGGGAGTACGACAAGGCCCCGTCGCTGGCCGAGCGGCGTTCCGGGCCCCAGCAGGTCTGGGCCTGATCCGGCCGTATCCTCGTAGCACCATGACCGAGCAGCGGAGCGGATTCCCCCGGCGGGACGCCGAGGGGCGCGTCCTCACCCTGGGCGACCTGCTCGGGGTCAGCCTCGCCGGGTGGGTCATCGGGATGCTGGCGCTGGTGCTGTTCGACTGGGCCTTCGCGTCGATCGGCGCGGGGGAGTTCGGGCGCACCAACGGCTGGCTGGCGGTGATCCTGCCGGCGTGGCTGTACTGGGACGACTTCCGGGCCTGGGAGTTCGGCGCGGCCCGGGTGGTGGCGGCGTTGGTCGCCGCCGTGGTCGCGGTGGTCGGCGGGCTGCTGGTCGCCGGGGTGGCGGCCGGTCTGGCGCCGCTGCTCACCGGCGGCCTGGCCGCCCTCGCGTTCACCCTGGTGTACGCGGTGCTCTGGTTCCATGGCGTGCACTGGCTGGCCCGACGCACGGGCTGAACCCGACCCGGGTCACCCCGGCGGCGGAGAACGGAGTGGGAACGTGAGCGCGGCGGTCAAGTACACGCTGGGCCGGATCGGGCTCTTCGTGGCGGTCGTGCTGGCCCTCTGGCCGGTCGACATGGACATCTTCCTGAAGCTGATCCTGGCGCTGGCGTTCTCCGCCGCCGCCTCGTACTTCCTGCTGCGCCGCTGGCGGGACGAGATGGCCGAGGAGATGGCCCTCGCGGCCGAGCGGCGGCGCGCCGAGAAGGAGCGGCTCCGCTCGGCGCTGGCCGGTGAGGACCAGCCTGACCAGGCAGACCCGCACCGCGAGGGGTAGGCCGCGACAGGGCAGCGGAATCAGGAAGGCCCCGCTAGGGTCTGCCGCCATGGATAAGATCAACGGGTGGCGGACGAAGGTTTTCGTCTGGATCGGGCTTCCGGTCATCGCGCTCATCGGACTGATGCTGGGCGCCACCGACCTCGTGCCGGCCTGGCAGGCCAAGGGCGGCAGCGGTACGGCGGGAACCTTCACCGTCGTGAACGAGGAATGCGGACGGCGTAACTGCGAGTGGCACGGGGACTTCGTGGCCACCGACGGCGGTGCCCGGCGCGCCGACGTCATCCTCTACGACGCGCCTGACGGCCTGGTCGCGGGCGACACGGCCCCGGCGCGCGACACGGGCGCCCGCAAGGGTGTCTTCTCCACCACGGGCGGGTCCACCTGGCTGCTGGTCACCGGGTTGACCCTGGCCGGGGTGGTCGCCGCGGTGGCCTGGGTGGTCATCGTGGTCCGGACGGTCCGCCGTCGGCGGCAGGCGGCCGAGACCCCGGCCCCGTTCGCCCCGTCCCACTGAGGACCGGCGACCCGACTGACCCGCGAATTCGACCGAAGGGCCCGGCACGGAACTCCGTGCCGGGCCCGTCGCGTCGGTCCCTACCAGTTGGTGGAGCCGGGCACCGTCGGCCAGGGCCGATCGGCCGGCTTGATCAGGTACGCGATGCCGCCGGAGCCGCCGGCTACCGTGCCGTTGGCCCGGTAGCGCTTGGTGCGCAGCCAGATCTGCTCGAACTGCTCGCGCTTGTAGACGTTGCGCACCTCGGCGTTGGACGAGGAGGCCGGGTCGTTGACGATCACGTCACCGTCGGCGGTGAAGCCGACGACCACGAACAGGTGGCCGGAGGTGCCGTAGTTGGAACCGTCCAGTTCGGTGCCGAGGAAGGACTGCGAGGTGACAACGGGGATGCCCGCGGCGATGAAGCGCTCCACCTCGTCGAGCGAGTGCAGCCGGGTCACCCGGGCGTCGATGCCGGGGAAGCTGGCCGCGTACGCGGTGTTGAACGGCCAGTTGCCCGCGCCCACGTACTCGTAGTCCCAGGTCATCCGGGCGGCGTGGGCGACCTGTGGGTCGGTGTAGCCGGGGGTGACCCAGGACAGGTCGTCGGCCGACGGGCCGCGGCCGTAGTACTCCAGGACCATCGTGGTCGAGGTGGGGCTGCACCAGACCTGCCCGCCGCCGCCCCACTCGGGGTAGTTGCCCCGGTGGATCATCTGCGAGCGGGCCGGCACGGGCAGCTCGGTGCCCCAGGCGATGCCGCCCTTGCTGGGGGCGACGGTGAACCGGTCCGGCACGTTCGAACTCATCGCGCCGAGCATCCGGACCCGGGGCGAGGCCGCCTGGCCGGGGGCGCGGTAGAGGTTCAGCCGCAGCTGGTACGACCGCAGCAGCACGCCCGCCTTCGCGTCGTCGATGGAGAACGTGTCGGTCCAGATGGTCGACCAGGGGTCGCCCTGACCGTCCAGGGTGGCCCGCTTGATGTCCTGGTCGCCGGATGCCCACCGGCCCATCACGTACCAGGGGGTCGCGGCGCCGGTGTTGTAGGTGCCCTGGAGTTCGACCTGGATCCAGGTGCGGCCGGGGTTTCCGCGTTCCAGGAGGCGACCAGTTCGGTGGCGTCGAAGCCGATCTGGGTCTGCGGTGAGGTCCAGGTGGCGTACTCCCAGGTGCGGGTGGCGCCGCCGTGCGGGTCGGTGAAGGTGGTGGTCCCGGCGGGACGGTCGATGGTGATCCCGGTGCGGTGGCCCGGGATGGCGTACGTGCCCTGGTGGCTGCCGGAGCGCCAGTCGGGGTGGCTGGACCATTCCTGGAAGGTGATCTGCTCGTCGTGCGTGACGACGGGCAGGTTGTTGTCGGCCTGGGCCGGAACGGCGGTGCCGAGGAGGGTGAGTGCGGCGACGCCGGCGAGGGCGACGGCGCGCAGGGATTTGCTGGCCATGGCAACTCCGCGAGGTGAGGAACCGTTGCCGTTCACTGTCCCGCTCGGAGGGAAGTTCCGCCAGATGTCGAGGCATGGAAAATTATTGCCGGCGGGAGGATCTGGCTGAGATGGACCATGAAAGTGATGAATGTTGATATGACCATGTGACTCCTGGTGAAGTGTGCGGACAACGGGATCTCCCGTACCCCGAGGAGGTTGTCCATGGCCCTCCGCACGTCCCCACTCCGCCGCCGGCTGGCGCTGGCCGTCGCCGTCGGGCTCGGCCTCGTCACCGTCGCCGCCGGGCCGGTCTCCGCCCGCCCCGCCCCGGACCCGGAACCGGCCGCCGCCGGCTACCGGGTGCTCGGACCACGCACCCTGGCCGACCGGAACGCCGTCGCCCGCACCGGCGCGGCGATCGACTACTCCGAGCACGGCGTCCTGCACGTCTCGGCCACCCGGGCCGAGGCGGCGGCGATCACCAAGCTGGGCTTCCGGCTGGAGTCCGAGCCCGCGCCGACGCATTCCCACGACGAGGCCGGCACCCTCGCCTTCCCGCCGGCCGACTCCAACTACCACGACTACGCCGAGCTGACCGCCGTCGTGAACCAGGCGGTCGCGGACCACCCGGCCATCGCCCGCAAGATCAGCATCGGTACGTCGTACGAGGGCCGCGACCTGATGGCGGTGAAGATCTCCGACAACGTCGGCACCGACGAGAACGAACCGGAGATCCTCTTCAACGCCCAGCAGCACGCCCGGGAGCACCTGACCGTCGAGATGGCGATCTACCTGCTCAACCTCTTCACCGACAGCTACGGCAGCGACTCCCGGATCACCAACATCGTCAACTCCCGGGAGATCTGGATCGTCCCGACGGTCAACCCCGACGGCAGCGAGTACGACATCGCCACCGGCTCGTACCGCTCCTGGCGGAAGAACCGGCAGCCCAACAGCGGATCGACCTATGTCGGCACCGACCTGAACCGGAACTGGTCGTACCAGTGGGGCTGCTGCGGCGGCTCGTCCGGTAGCACCTCGTCGGAGACGTACCGCGGCCCGTCCGCCTTCTCCGCCCCGGAGACCCAGGCGCTGCGCAACTTCGTCAACAGCCGGGTGGTCGGCGGGACGCAGCAGATCAAGGCGAACATCGACTTCCACACCTACTCGCAGCTGGTGCTCTGGCCGTTCGGCTACACCACCGCGAACACCCCCACCGGGATGAGCGCCGACCAGTACAGCACCTTCGCCACCATCGGCCAGCAGATGGCGAACACCAACGGCTACACCCCGGAGCAGTCCAGCGACCTCTACATCGCCGACGGCACCAGCATCGACTGGATGTGGGCCGCCCACGGCATCTGGGCGTACACCTTCGAGATGTACCCGGGCTCGGCCACCGGCGGCGGCTTCTACCCGCCGGACGAGGTGATCCCCGCGCAGACCTCCCGAAACCGGGAGGCGGTGCTGCTGCTCTCCGAGTACGCCGACTGCCCGTACCGGGCGATCGGCAAGCAGTCCCAGTACTGCGGCGGCGGAGGCGGCACCACGGTCTGGTCGGACACCTTCGAGACGGCCACCGGCTGGACCACCAACCCGGCCGGCACGGACACCGCCACCACCGGGGTCTGGGAACGGGGCGCCGCCCAGGCGACCAACTCCTCCGGGGCCAAGCAGCTCGTCCCGTACGCCGGCGCCAACGACCTGGTCACCGGCCGGCTCGCCGGCACCGCGGCGGGTGACTACGACGTCGACGGCGGGGTGACCAGCGCCCGTTCCCCGGCGGTGACCCTCCCGGCCACCGGCACGCTCACCCTCTCGCTGGCCTGGTACCTGGCGCACGGGTCGAACGCCTCGTCGGCGGACTACCTGCGGGTCAGCGTGATCCACAACGGCGGCACCACCACCCTGCTCAACCAGGCGGGCGCGGCCACCGACCGGGACGCCGCCTGGGCGGTGGCGAACCTCAACCTGACGCCGTACGCCGGGCAGTCGGTGCGGATCGTGGTGGAGGCGGCGGACGCCTCCGGCGCGAGCCTGGTCGAGGCGGCTGTGGACAACGTCACCATCACCAGCTCCTGATAGCCGGGTGGGGTCCCGCTCCGCCCCCGGCGGGACCCCACCCACCCCTCCCGTCCGGACGATCTCCGCTGGTCGTGCGCTACCGTGGCTCCGACCAACCGCAGCGAAGCCGGTGCGAAACCGGCGCTGTCCCGCAACTGTGATGCCCCGCCCCGCGCGGGGACGAGCCAGGTCGCCTGCGTCGGTGGTCGCGACACGCGCTCTCGAGGAAGGGCGCCTCGCGGACGGGTGCCCAGGTTCCTGTCGGCGAAGCACCACGCTCCTCGACCGACAGGAGGACAGATGTCCGGACGTACCCCCCGGCTGCTCGCCGCGACCCTCGCGGTGGCCGCACTGACCCTCGGCGCCTGCGCCGAGAAGACCTCGAACGACACCCCCGCCGCCGGCAGCAGCAGCGCGGCGGCCACCTTCCCCGTCACGGTCGGCAAGCTGACGCTGGAGAAGCGCCCCGAGAAGATCGTTTCGCTGTCGCCGAGCGTGACCGAGATGCTCTTCGCCATCGGTGCCGGCAAGCAGGTCACCGCCGTCGACGACAATTCGAACTACCCGCCGGTGGCGCCGAAGAGCGACCTGTCCGGCTTCCAGCCCAACGCCGAGGCGATCGCGGCCAAGACGCCCGACCTGGTGGTGCTCTCCAACGACACCAACAAGATCGTCGACCAGCTCACCACGCTGAAGATCCCGGTGCTGCTCACCCCGGCGGCGGCCACCCTGGACGACTCCTACCGGCAGATCACCGACCTGGGCGCGCTGACCGGTCACCCGGCCGAGGCCGCCGACGTCACCAAGCGGATGAAGGACGACATCGCCAAGCTGGTCAAGGACCTGCCGCAGCGGTCGGAGAAGCTGACCTACTACCACGAGCTGGGCCCGGAGCTCTACACCGCGACCAGTAAGACCTTCATCGGCTCGATCTACGCCCTCGCCGGCCTGGAGAACATCGCCGACGCCTCGGACGCCGACGGGAAGAACGGCGGCTACCCGCAGCTCTCCCAGGAAGTGATCGTCAAGGCCGACCCGGACTTCGTCTTCCTGGCCGACACCAAGTGCTGCCAGCAGACCCCGGAGACGGTCAAGGCCCGCAGCGGCTGGGCCGGCCTCACCGCCGTCAAGAACAACCAGGTGGTCGTCCTCGACGACGACATCGCCTCGCGCTGGGGTCCGCGCGTGGTCGACCAGCTCCGTGCGGTCGTCGACGCGGTCGCCAAGGTGCCGGCGTGACCGTTCGCCGCCGGTGACCGTGCGACCCACGCGACCCCGATCGGCCGGGACGCCTGACGCGTCC
>NZ_JAEVHN010000279.1:0-7696 GCF_016803375.1 Micromonospora sp. 4G55 | reverse complement strand
GTCGCGCCGGTCGGCGGCGCGGGGTCGAGCAGCCGCCGGTGTCCCGCGCCCCGGGACACCGGCAGGTCACCGCCGCCGGCGGGACGCCATCGGGGTTCGCCGATCACCGCCCGAATGTGGATCTCCCGCGCTCGGGCGTACGCGCCTAGAGTGGTCAGCACCACACCTTCCGCGGGTCGGCCGGTGTCGCCTCCGCGTGCCTGCGCGCGTCCGGACACCGGTGCCCGCCCGCACCGCGGCGACGAACTGGGGCGAACCGATGCAGATGCCGGACGGAACTCCCGCCGAGATAGACCTGAGCCGGCCGAGCGCGGCCCGGGTCTACGACTACTTCCTCGGCGGCGCGCACAACTTCGAGATCGACCGGCAGCTCGCCGAGCAGATCGCCAGCATGACGCCGAACCTGGCGGCCACCATGCGCTCCGGGCGGGAGTTCCTGCGCCGGGCCGTCCGGGTGCTGCTCGACGCCGGCATCGACCAGTTCCTCGACATCGGCTCGGGCATTCCCACCGTCGGCAACGTGCACGAGGTGGCGCAGGCCGCCAACCCGCAGGCCCGGATCGTCTACGTCGACATCGACCCGGTGGCCGTGGCGCACAGCCTGGAGCTGCTCGCCGGCAACGACCGGGCCACCGCGATCCGCGCCGACCTGCGGGAGCCGAAGCTGATCCTGGACGAGGCCCGGGCCAGCGGCCTGATCGACTTCAGCCGCCCTTTCGGCATCCTGCTCGCCGGGGTGGTGCACTTCATCCCCGACGCCGACCGCCCGGCCGACATCCTCGCCGCCCTGCGGGCCGCCGCGGTGCCCGGCAGCTTCCTGGTCATCTCCCACTCGACCTTCGAGGACCAGCCGCAGGAGATGCTCGACGCGCAGCGGCTGTCGGCGCGTACCGCCACCGAGATCACGCTGCGCTCCCGGGCCGAGATCACCGGCTTCTTCGGCGACTGGACGATCCTGGAGCCGGGCGTGGTGCACATGCCGCTGTGGCGGCCGGACTCACCCTCCGACGTGGACGAGCACCCCGAGCGGTTCGGCGCCTTCGGCGGCGTCGCCCGGTACGACCGCGCCGCCGGCTGAGCCCGACATGGCCGCCGTCCCGGATTCCGGCGGGGACGATCTCCACCGCCCCGGCGCCCAGCGGTACGCCGCCGACTGGGCCCGGGCGGTGCGCCGGCTCGGTTTCGTGCCGCTCAGCGCGGACGAGACCGAGCGGCTGCTGCTCGTCCACACCGTACGGCTGGGCCAGGCCGTGCTCGCCCGGCAGTTCTCCGCCACCCCGGCCGAGGATGTGGGCCGGGCGCTGGTGGAGGCGCACCTCACCGAGCCCCGGGTGCTGGACTGGTCGGTGCACGCCCTCGGTCACCGGTTCCTGGCGCAGGTGCTGCCGGACCGGGTCCACCCCGCCGACGTCGCCGACCGGGTGGCGGCGCTGCAGGGTGCGCTCGCGGCCGGGTTCGCCCGCGCCCTGCGCAACCGGACCTTCAGCCAGCAGGAACGCATCGCCCGCTCCGCCTGGCAGGCCCGGGACGCGGTGGAGCGGGCGCTGCGCGACAGCGAGGCGCGCTTCCGCGCGGTCTTCACCGGCGCGGCGATCGGCATCGGCATCGCCGGCATCGACGGGCAGATCATCGAGGTCAACCAGTCCTTCGCCGACATGCTCGGCTACCCCGTCGACGAGTTGCGGCAGCTCAACGTGGCGTCGCTGTTCCACGCCGACGACGCCGCCGGCATGTGGGAGCTGTACCAGGAGCTGATCGAGGGCAAGCACGACCACGCCCGGGTGGAGAAGCGCTACCACCGCAAGGACGGCACTGTCGTCTGGACCGACCTGGCGGTCTCGCTGATCCGGCACGACGACGGACGTCCCCGGTTCACGGTGGCGATGATCGAGGACATCACCGAGCGGTACGAACTCCAGCAGCGACTGCGGTTCCAGGCCCTGCACGACCCGCTGACCGGCCTGCCCAACCGGACGCTGTTCTTCGAGACCCTGGGGCGGTGCTTCGAGCGGGCCGGCCCGGAGCAGCGGATCGCCGTCTGCTTCCTGGACCTGGACGGCTTCAAGGCGGTCAACGACAGCCTCGGCCACGACCTCGGCGACCGGCTGCTGATCACCATCGCCCGCCGGCTGGCCGACTGCGTGGCCGGGCAGGGTCACCTGGTCGCCCGGATGGGCGGCGACGAGTTCGTCATCCTGGTCGACGGCGGCGACGGGCTGGACGACGCCGTCGGCGTCGCCGAGTTGGCCCTGGCCGCCGTCTCCGCCCCGGTGCTCGTCGGCGACCAGCAGCTCGCGGTCTCCGCCAGCGTCGGCGTGGTGGAGTGCCCGGCCGCGGAGACCAGCGCCTCCGAGCTGATGAAGGCCGCCGACACCACCCTGTACTGGGCGAAGGCGGAGGGTCGGGGCCGCTGGGCGGTGTACGACCCGGAGCGCAGCGCCGCCGACATCGCCCGGTCGGCGCTCGCCGCCGGGCTGCCGGCCGCGCTGGACCGGGACGAGTTCGTGGTCCACTACCAGCCGATCGTCTCGCTGCTGGACGGCGAGATGCTCGCGGTGGAGGCGCTGGTGCGCTGGCGGCACCCCGAGCTGGGCCTGGTCGGGCCGGACCGGTTCATCGGGCTGGCCGAGGAGACCGGCCTGATCGTCCGGCTCGGCGAGTGGGTGCTGGGGCAGGCCTGCCGGGACGCCCGGGCCTGGCACCGCGAGTTCCCCGGGCAGCCGCTGGTGGTCAGCGTCAACCTGGCCGCCCGGCAGGCCGACGACCCGGCCATCGTCGACACCGTGGCGGGCGCGCTGAGCCGGACGGGTCTGCCGGCGGAGCTGTTGCAGCTGGAGCTGACCGAGAGCGCGGTGATGGGCAGCGCCGGCGAGCCGCTGCGCTCGCTGCGCCGGCTCGCCGGGCTGGGCGTCCGGCTCGCCATCGACGACTTCGGCACCGGGTACTCCAACCTGGCGTACCTGCGGCGGCTGCCGATCCACTGCCTGAAGCTGGCCGGCCCGTTCGTCGAGGGGATCCGGGCCGAGGAACCGGACGCCCCCGTCGACCACCGGGACGAGCGCATCGTGGACGCCCTGGTCCGGCTCGCGCACGCGCTGGAGCTGTCGGTGACCGCCGAGGCCGTGGAGACCGGCGCCCAGGCCGAACGGCTGCGGGCGCTGCGGTGCGACACCGGTCAGGGGCGCTGGTTCGGCCCGCCGATGCCGGCGGAGGAGATCACCGCCCGGCTGCGCGGCGGGGAGGCGGCGGCGTGAGCGTTCGGGTCGGGCGCGGCGGGGCGTGACCCGGGTGGTGGTCCCGCCGGGGGCCGTGGGCGACGGGCGGAGGCGGCGTGGGCCTGACCGATTCACAGGCGGCCGTGTCGGTGGTGGCCGCGCTGGCCATCCTGGCCGGACTGGCCGGCGTGGTGGTGCCCGGGCTGCCGGCGCTGCCGCTGTGCTGGGGCGGCGTGCTGGTCTGGGCGCTCTTCGGCGGGGCGGGCCCGGGCCGGTGGGCGGTGCTCGCCGCCGCCACCGTGGTCGCCGCCGGCGGGACCGTCGTCAAGTACGCCTGGCCGGGGCGGAACCTGAAGCGGACCGGGGTGCCCACCTCGTCGCTGCTCGCCGGCGGCCTGCTCGGGCTGGTGGGGTTCTTCGTGATCCCGGTGGTGGGGCTGGTGCTCGGCTTCGTCGGCGGGGTGTTCGGCGCCGAGCGGCTGCGCCTGGGCAGCAACCAGCTCGCCTGGCCGGCGACCGTGCAGGCGCTCAAGGCGGCCGGGCTGTCGATGATGGTGGAGTTCCTGGCCGGGCTGGTCGTCGCCGCGCTCTGGGTCGCCGGCCTGCTGTTCGCCTGAGCCGTCCGGCCGGCGCGCCGACCACGGTCGGGCACCATCCGGATCACCGCTCTCGGCGGGCTCGGGCCGCACCCTATGATCGTGATCATGGAGATCCTGCGGTACGCCGCGTTCAGTGCCGATCCGGCCGGCGGCAACCCGGCTGGTGTGGTGCTGGATGCCACCGGGCTCGGCGACGCGGAGATGCAGCGGGTGGCGGCCGATGTCGGGTACTCCGAAACGGCGTTCCTCGTTCCCGGCGGGGACGGGCATTTCACGGTGCGCTACTTCAGCCCGAAGGCGGAGGTCCCGTTCTGCGGCCACGCGACCATCGCGTCGGCAGTCGCCTACGCCGAGCGGCACGGTCCGGGCGTTCGGTATCTGGACACCCGCGCCGGCCTGGTCGAGGTCTCCACCACGGTGCAGGCGGACGGCACCATCACCGCCACGCTGATCAGCGTCGAACCGCAGAGCGAACCCATCTCCGCCGGCGACCTTGCGGCGCTGCTCGAAGCGTTGCGCTGGACGCCGGGCGACCTCGACGCGACGCTGCCGCCGCGGGTCGCCTTCGCCGGGGCGTGGCATCCCATCGTGGCCGCCGCGAGCCGGCAACGCCTGGCCAGCCTGGACTACGACATGGCGGCGTTGGCCAGCCTGATGGCCCAGCGCGACTGGACGACCATCGACCTGGTCTACCGCGAGTCCGCGCTGGTCTTCCACGCACGTAACCCGTTCCCACCCGGTGGCGTCGTCGAGGACGCCGCGACCGGTGCGGCGGCTGCGGCGTTGGGTGGCTATCTGCGTGAGCTGCGCCTGGTGGCGCCGCCCGCGACGGTCACCGTGCACCAGGGCCAGGACATGGGCCGGCCAAGCCTGCTCACGGTAGAGATCCCCGCCCAACCCGGAACCGGGATCGCGGTGACCGGCACCGCCGTCGCGCTTCCCGACATCCAGGCCAGCGGGGTCTGACAGCGGGGCGCTCGGTCGGCGGCAGATCAGCGCGATCGCTGGCGCAACAACTGAGCCGCGTCGCGGAGGAAACGATCTTCCGCTGCGGCAGCAGATGGCGAGACGTCCCGCAGAGTCAGGAAGTTGTGGACCAAGCCCGGTTCACGGCGATGCATCACCGGCACGCCCACGTCCCGCAGACGCATGGCGTAAGCCGCACCCTCGTCGCGCAGCGGATCGTGTTCGGCGGTCACGACGACGGCCGGCGGCAGGCCTCGCAGGTCCGCGACGAGCGGATTGGCCAACGGCGAGACGCGGATGTCGGGATCGGGCAACCACATCGCGACCCACCGACGAAGGACGTCGGCATCGAGCAGCCAGCCTCGCCCCTTGTCATCCACGCTCGGACACCTCAGCGTGGGATCGGTGTTCGGGCAGACCAGCAGCTGCGCCAGCAAGGGAACCTCGTCGCGCAGCCGCAGCGCCGTCAGGATCGCGACGAGACCGCCCGCCGAGTCCCCGGCCACCGCAACCGGTGTCCCGCCGTCCGCCACCCGCCTGACAACCGCCACCGCGTCGTCGACCGCCGCGGGCCAGGGATGTTCCGGCGCACGTCGATAGTCGACTGCGACGACCGTCGCCGCCGTAGCCACCGCGAGCCGCCGCACCTGCGCGTCATGCGTGTCGAGATCCCCCAGCACGAACCCGCCGCCATGGAAGTAGACGACCACCACGCCCGCGCCCGGCTGATACACCCGTACCGGCACACCCGCCATCGTCGTGTCGACGCTCGGCACGTCCGGTCCCGGCTCACGCGCTGCAGCGCGTACGCGCGCTGCCTGACGCAACATCGCCACGTCCGGTTCGCCGACGGCGGGTCGAGCCCGCGCTGTCCGCACCAGTGCCGCCAGGTGTTCGTCAGCGATCCAGTGCTCCGGCACGGACTCATGCTAGAAGGTCAGCAGGCATCCGCTCACCGACGAGAGCGTGGCTCCCGGAAGCGTGCACGGAGCCCGTCACGTCGGCCCTTCTCGCCGAAGCGGAGCCGCCCGGACGAAGGGGTGGCGGCGCGGGGCACCCGTCGGGCACGGCGGAGCACGCCGTACGTGAGAGAGAGGTGAGCGCCCCGCGCCGCCGCGGACCGGGCGTTGCCGAGCGCCCGGGGTGGGCCCGTCGCGATCGGGCCTGGTCACGGGCTCAAGCATGCCGCCAGACCGCCCCGGCCGGCAACGCAATTTGCGAGTTCGGGACCTGCGACGGATTGACCGCGGTGATCCACGGGACGAGACTCGGGCGCACTCGTACCGGGGATCACCTCAGGGAGGTGTGCAGTGGCCACGACGCCCTCGCCGACCGCCGAGCAACCGATGGACGACGACGCCCGACGGCTCGCCGAACTCGGCTACAAACAGGAACTGCACCGCAAGTGGAGCGGCTTCTCCAACTTCGCCATCTCGTTCTCGATCATCTCGATCCTGGCCGGCTGCTTCACCACCTTCGGCCAGGCCTGGAACAACGGCGGGCCGGTCGCCATCTCCTGGGGCTGGCCGCTGATCTCGCTGTTCATCCTGATCATCGGCTTCTGCATGGCCGAGCTGGTCTCGGCCTACCCGACCGCCGGCGGGATCTACTGGTGGGCCGCGACCATGGGGCGGCCGGTGCACGGCTGGTTCACCGGCTGGCTCAACCTGATCGGCCTGGTGGCGGTCACCGCCTCGGTGGACTACGGCTGCGCCACCTTCCTCAACCTCACCCTCTCCGCGCTCTTCGACGGCTGGGCCGGTACCGCGCACCAGACCTTCGGGCTGTTCGTGGTGATCCTCGTCCTGCACGGCTTGATCAACATCTACGGGCACCGCGTCATCGACGTACTCCAGAACGTCTCGGTCTGGTGGCACGTGGCCGGCGCGGCCGCGGTGGTGCTTATCCTGGTCCTGGTCCCGGACGACCACCAGAGCTTCAAGTTCGTCTTCACCGAGCGGTTCAACAACTCCGGCTTCGGTGACGGCGACACCGGCGGGCTCACCTTCTGGTTCTACGTGCTGCCGCTGGGCTTCCTGCTCACCCAGTACACGATCACCGGCTTCGACGCCTGCGCGCACGTCTCGGAGGAGACCCGCGGCGCCTCGAAGGCCGCCGCACAGGGCCTCTGGCGGTCGATCTTCTATTCGGCGGTGGGCGGCTGGATCCTGCTGCTCGCCTTCCTCTTCGCGGCCACCGACGTGGACGCCATCAACTCCGCGGGTGGCTTCTCCGGGGCGATCTTCGAGTCCGCGCTGACCCCGTTCTTCTTCAAGGCCGTCATCATCATCTCCACCATCGGCCAGTTCTTCTGCGGGATGAGCTGCGTGACCTCGATGTCCCGGATGGCGTACGCGTTCAGCCGGGACCGCGCGGTGCCGGGCTGGCGGCTCTGGTCCCGGGTGGACCGCAACGGCACCCCGGTCAACGCCATCATCGCGGCCACCCTGGCCGGGCTGGTGCTCACCCTGCCGGCGCTCTACCAGAAGGCCGGCGTGCCGGTCGCCTTCTACGCGGTGGTCTCGGTCGCGGTGATCGGGCTGTACCTCTCCTTCCTCATCCCGATCTTCCTGCGGCTGCGGATGGGGGACCGGTTCGTCCCGGGCCCGTGGACCCTCGGGCGGAGGTACAAGCTGCTCGGCTGGATCGCGGTGATCGAGATCGCGATCATCTCCGTCTACTTCGTGCTGCCGATCGTGCCGGCCGGCGTGCCCGGCAACGCGGAGTTCAGCTGGACGGCCGTGAACTACGCCCCGCTCGCCATCGGCGGCGTGCTGCTCGGCGTGGCGATCTGGTGGTACGCCTCGGCCCGGAAGTGGTTCACCGGCCCCCGCCGTACCGTCGAGGTGCCGGTGCAGCGTTCCGCCGTGGACGCCGCACCGGCCGACGACCTGGCCTGATCCGCGCCCCTCGTCG
>NZ_JAEVHN010000278.1:0-7758 GCF_016803375.1 Micromonospora sp. 4G55 | reverse complement strand
CCCCGGCGGCCGGGTCGCCCCGCAGCAGCCGGGTCACCAGGTCGGTGGGGGTGTCCCCGGTACGCCGTGGCACGCCGGCCTCGGTGGCGGCCTCCTCCAGGCGTACCCAGCAGGCGATCACGGCGGTGCGCGGGTCGGTGTCGGCGTCGTCCAGCTCGACCAGGCCGGCGTCGAGGGCGGCGACCACCTCGCGGGCGGTGCCCTCGGCGGTGCGCCGGGCGCGGGCGCCGGGACGGCCCGGGTGGTGCGGCGCAGGGCGCCCCGGATCAGCGTCCAGGCCAGGTAGCCGAGGGCGAGCAGGATGGCCAGGCCGAGCAGGATGATCGCCGCGGTCGCGATCCACTGCGGGATGTCGGCCTGGGTCCGTTCGGCGCCGGCGCGCGGCTCGACCGGGATGGAGGGGGCCGGCTCGGCGGAGGGGTAGTCCGGGACGTACGGGAGTTGCTTGGCGGCGGGCGGGATCCGGCTCGCGCCGATCGAGGAGTGCCCGGCGGCGAGCGCCGCGGCGGCCAGCAGGAGGGTCACCGCGAGGACGGGCCACCACCTGCGCAGCACGCCGAGGTCCATCGCCACCGCCCCACGCAGCCTCAGTCCACCCCGGCGAGTTGTTTCGCCCGGGCGAACACGTCGTCCAGCATCAATGGTGTCAGCCGTCCCGTGAAGGTGTTCTGCTGGCTGACGTGGTAGCAACCGAGCAGCTCGGGGGCGGCCGTTCCGGACCAGTGTGCCCCATGCCCGAAGACCGGTCGCGGGCTGGGCGGGCGGACGCCGTACACGTCGCGCAGCACCGGCCACCACGCGGCCCAGGCGAAGGCGCCCAGCGCGACCACGACGCGCAGGGTGGGCCGGATCAGCGCGACCTCGCGGTGCAGCCACGGCGCGCAGGTGTCCCGCTCGACCGGGGTGGGCTTGTTGTCCGGCGGCGCGCACCGCACCGCGGCGAAGATCCGGGTGTCGCGCAGCGTGAGCCCGTCGTCGGCGGCCACACTGGTCGGCTGGTTGGCCAGCCCGGCCCGGTGCAGGGCGGCGAAGAGCACGTCGCCCGACCGGTCGCCGGTGAAGATCCGACCGGTGCGGTTCCCGCCGTGCGCGGCCGGGGCCAGCCCGAGGATGCCGATCCGGGCGTCCGGCGTGCCGAAGCCGGGCACCGGGCGACCCCAGTAGTGCTGCTCGCGGAAGGCCGCCCGCTTCGTCCGGGCGACCTCCTCCCGCCAGGAGACCAGGCGCGGGCAGGCGAAGCAGTTGCTGACCGCGCGTCGAGATCGGCCAGGTCGGTCGCCCGCGCGGCGCGGGCGACCACCTCCACGGGGGTACGGGGCTCAGCCAAGCTTGGCCCGGAAGAGTTCCAGGGTGCGGGCCCAGGCGGTGGCGGCGGCCCGCTGGTCGAAGTTCTCCGGCCGGTCCTCGTTGAAGAACGCGTGCGCGGTGCCCGGGTAGTCGTAGGTCTGGCAGGTGCCGCCAGCCGTCTCGATGGCCCGGCGGACGGTCTGTACGCCGTCCGCGGCGGCGAGACCGTCCGCTTCGGAGCAGTGGATGACCGCCGCCTTGCCGGCGTAGTCGGTCCACTCGGAGCGCATCGCCTCCCACGGCAGCCGCGGGTAGAAGGCGGCGGTGGCGACGATCCGCTCGGAGCGGCTGGCCGCCCAGAGGGCCAGGCTGGCTCCGGCGCAGAATCCCGCGCAACCGACCTTGCCGGTGACCTCGGGACGACCGGCCAGATAGTCCGCCGCGACGGCGATGTCCGCCGCCGCCTCGTCCATCTGCGCGCTGTTCAGCATCTGCCGGGGCTCACTCGGCTTGCTGGCCGGCTGACCGTGCCGGAAGTCCGGGGCGAGGGCGACGAAGCCCGCCTCGGCGAAGCGGTCCGCGACCGACCGGATGTGGGGCACCAGACCCCACCAGTCCTGGATGACGATGACCGCGGGGCTGGCAGCACCGCCGGAGGGTATCGCGAGATACCCCTCGCTCGTCCCACCGTTGCTGGCGTAGCTCACCATCTCGCCCATCGGCCGTCCTCCTAGCGGTCAGTCATCGTTGGCTGGTCGCCCAGTGGTCCTACGTGCCGGTAGCCTGCCACGCCGTGAGCGCGCCGGGAAGACGCGAGAACAGTGGCATATACCTCCCGTCCACCACATGGCGAACCGGCGTACGACGACGGCGGCGCGGGGCTTCCCGCGCCACCGTCCGACGGTCGTGCCGAGGCCGGCCCGGCCTTCGTGGTCCCGGCCGGTCAGGCCTTCTTGGTGAGGCAGAGCAGGTAGCCCTTGCCGCCCGGGGCGATGTTGTAGAAGACGTAGCCGTCCTCGCCGGGCTTGATGTACTGCTCGCACGCCTGGCCGCTCTTGGCCTGCGCCTCGGTCTGGTCCTCCACCCGGCCGACCACGGTGTAGACGGCCTCGGTCGAGGTGCACTTCACGACCTCGGCGCTGCTGACCGAGCGCTCCTCGGTGCCGGTGACCGCGGGCAGTTCGGCGATGCAGTCACCGGCCTTGGCCTCGGCCGTCTCATCCTTGTTCAGGAAGCTCCCGATGGCCGTGCCGAGGCCGAACTTGAGGCCGGCGACGACCAGGAACACGACCACCGCGCCGATGATGCCCAGCGCCTTGCGCCCGCCGGATCCCTTCGCCGCCGGCTCGACCGGGGACGCCGCCGGCGCGGCCGGGTCGGCCTGCGGAGCCGGCGCGGCCGGGTCGGCCTGCGGGGCCGGATCGGGCTGTGCGGCCTGCGGCGCGGAGGGCGGTGCTACCTGCTCTGACACTGAGGATCCTTCCGAGGGGTGGACGAGCAGACGACACCGTAGCCATCAAGATCGAGATGCGCTGTCCCGTTCCCCTCATCCGTTCAGCTATTTCCCAGCGTCGATCCTCAGCTCGTCGGGACGGGCGCCGGAGCGGTCGGACCGGTCGGCGCGGTCACCGTCGGGCCCCGGTGCTCCCCCGGTCGGCGCCGGTGCGCTCACGGTCGGCGTCGGGGCGGCACCGGTCGGCGTCGCGGTGGCCGACGGCGCGGCGGTCGTCGGGGAGGTGCCCGGCGGGACCGGCGCCTGGGCCGGCGGGCGGGGCCGGAACGGCGCCTGCTCCGGGCAGTACGGGTAGCCGCGCTGCACCGGGTTGACGTCGGGCAGGGCCGGGTCGGTGCAGGTGGGCCAGCCGAGCCGGATCGGGGTGCCGTTCTGGTCGAAGAGCCGGGCGTTCTCCACCAGCCGCCCCTCGCTGTCGTAGACGTAGACGTCCTGCACCTCGTCGTACGGGTTGCGCACCGAGATCGGGTCGTAGCCGTAGTCGCCCTGCCAGCGGGCCCGCTCGTCCACCTGCACCAGGGCGGTCAGGGCGAACACGACCAGCACCAGGGTGCCGGCGCGCAGCAGGAGGCGCGGCCAGCGGCGCAGTTCGCCCGCCCGGCGACCCAGCCAGATCGAGGCCAGCACGCAGCCGACCAGCAGCACCAGCCCGGCCATCGCGCTGCTGCCCACCCGGGGCACCACGGCCAGCGGCGCCCCGGTCATCGCGCCCAGCAGCGACGCCGCCAGGTAGCCGCGCAGCACCCACCACGCCGGGCGGAGCAGGCGGAGGAACTCGCTCGCCGAGGCGTACCCGAGCAGGGGGCCCAGCCGGGTGTCCAGGCCGGAGAGCCGGACGCGGACCCAGCCCGCGACGGCGCCGAACCGCTGTTCCAGGCCGGGCCGGCCGGCGGACCGCTCGCCCGCACCGGCCGCGGCGCGCAACTCGGCCGCGTACGCCTCCGGCTCGCCCAGCCGCTCGACCAGCGAGCCGCCGTCCTCGGCGGAGACCTCGGCGAGATGCTCCGGCAGGTCCTCGGTCAGCTCCTCGCGGACCGCCGGCGGCAGGTCGGCCAGCGCGGCCCGCACCCGCTCCACGTAGTCCGTGATTTCCTGCCCAGTGACGGTCATGCCGCCATCCCCCGATCGTCGAGCAGCCTGTCCATGGTGGTGGCGAACGAGCGCCAGGTCTTGCCGGAGCGGGTGAGCTGGTCCCGGCCGGCGGCGTTCAGCGCGTAGTACTTGCGGTGCGGCCCGGACTCGCTGGGCACCACGTACGTGGTGAGCAGGCCGGCGCCGAAGAGCCGGCGCAGCGTGCCGTAGACCGAGGCGTCGCCGACCTCGTCGAGACCGGCCTCGCGGAGCCGGCGCAGGATGTCGTAACCGTAGCCGTCCTCGTCCTTGAGCACGGCGAGGACGGCCAGGTCGAGCACGCCCTTCAGGAGCTGCGTGGTATCCACGGATTCGAGAGTAGTGCGGATTGCGTAGTACCGTCAAGCAAGAACACTCCGCCCTCGCACGGCCCCCGCGGGTTAAGTTTCGCTTAGCTGCCCTGCTGATTTACGAGCAAGATCGGTACCTTGCCCGGATGCGACACATCCGAACCGTGATCACCGCAGCCGTCGTGGGTCCGCTGGCCTGGATCCTGTTCGCCCTCGGCCAGGACCGGTCAGCACAGGTGTTCGCCAACGCGCAGGATGGCGGCGCGCTGGACAGCGGTGATTTCGTTCGCCCCGCCCTGGTGCTGGCGGCTGCCGGGCTCCTGCTCGGGCTCATCGCCACGCTCCGGATCTCACCGCTGGGCGCGGCGCTGACCGGGTTGGTCTACTCGGCCAGTTACCTGGGCCTACTGATCCGCCCGGCCGCGCTGATGAGACTGATCGACCACAAACTGACCTTGGGCGGCCACCAGGTCGACCTGGCGGCCCCCGTACGGACCGGGACGACCCTGCTGGTGGGCTCGCTGTTGCTCGTCGGGGTCGTGAGCATCCGCCGCTGGCAGCGCTGGCCGCAGCCCGCCGCCGACGCACCCGCTGCGCTGGTACCGGACGAGATCATCCCGCCCGCAGCGGGACGGGACCGCCCACTGGGCGTGGACGGTCTCGGCCTGGGCACGCCACACCCGACGCCGGAGCCGGAGCCGGTTCGGACCAGCGGTGCGGACTGGCCCGATCGTTCGGACCGGGCCGGCTCGCTGTCGGGCGGCTCCGGGGACGGCCGCGGGCAGTGGTCGGACTGGACGCGCCAGCCGTCGCGGTGAACTACCGACGCTGGTCCTGCGGGGCGAGGCTCCAGGCGATGCCGTCGAGGATGTCGTGTTCGGAGGCGACCACCGACGGCATGCCGGCCCGCTCCATGATCACGCGAAGCACCAGCGCACCGGCGCCGATCACGTCGGCCCGCCCGGGGTGCATGACCGGGATGGCCAGCCGCTCGTCGCGGGTCTTCGCCAGCAGGTCGGCGGTCACCTCGGCCACCCGGTCGTAGGACACCCGGGCGTGGTGGATCCGCTCCGGGTCGTACTCCGTCAGGCCCTGGGCGATGGCAACGACGGTGGTGACCGACCCGGCGAGGCCGACCAGCGTGGCGGCCTGGCGGCCGGGGACGGCCTCGAGCGCGCGGTCCACCGCGACCGCGATGTCGGCCTGCGCGGCGGCGATCTCGTCCAGCGTGGGCGGGTCGCCGTGCAGGTGCCGCTCGGTCATCCGGACACAGCCGATGTCCATCGAGATCGCCGCCTGCACCCCGCCCTCCCGGGTGCCGACGACGAACTCCGTCGAGCCGCCGCCGATGTCGACCACCAGGTACGGCGGCTCCGCGTCGGCCGGCAGCCCCCGGACCGCGCCGGTGAAGGAGAGCCGGGCCTCCTCGTCGCCGGTGACCACCTCGGGCGCGACACCGAGGGTCTGCTCGACCATGGCCCGGAAGTCCCCGGCGTTGGCGGCGTCCCGGGAGGCGGAGGTGGCGCACATCCGCACCCGCTCGGCGCCCAGCTTCTCGATCTCGGCGGCGTAGTCGGCCAGCGCCACCCGGGTCCGCTCGATCGCCTCCGGGGCGAGCCGGCCGGTCCGGTCGACGCCCTGGCCGAGCCGGACGATCTCCATCCGGCGGGTCAGGTCGACCAGCGGCGCCTGCGCCCCTGCGGACGGGTCGGGCAGGTCGGCGACCAGCAGGCGGATGGAGTTGGTTCCGCAGTCGATGGCGGCCACACGCGTCGTCACGGCAGCAACCCTACGGCAGCCCCACCGCCCCGACCGGTCGGTCGCCGCCGGCGGCATCACCCCTTCGAGGGTGATACCTGAGAGTCATATTGATGCCGCTGAGGTATCACGCTCGCCGGCGTGGCCGCATCCGGAGGGCGTGGCTCGGCAGCACGCCGAGGGCGTACCGGTTACAGCCGCAGCAGCATTCGGGTGTTGCCGAGCGTGTTCGGCTTGACCCGCTCCAGGTCCAGGAACTCCGCGACACCCTCGTCGTACGAGCGCAGCAGCTGCTCGTAGACCGGCTGCGGCACCGGCGCCCCGTCGATCTCGGTGAAGCCGAACGCGCCGAAGAACCGGGTCTCGAAGGTGAGCACGAAGATCCGCGCGACGCCCAGCTCCCGGGCGGCGTCGATCAGCTCGCCCACGATCCGATGGCCGATCTTCCGGCCCCGGCACACCGGGTCCACCGCCACCGTCCGGATCTCGGCCAGGTCCTCCCACATCACGTGGAGCGCGCCGCAGCCGACCACGGTGCCGTCGCCGGTCACCGCGACCCGGAACTCCTGCACGTCCTCGTAGAGGGTGACGGTCGCCTTGCTCAACAGCCGCCGGTCGTCGGTGTAGGTGTCGACCAGCCGCCGGATCCCGCGCACGTCACCGGTGCGCGCCCGGCGTACGGCGATCTCGTCGGCGGCGCTCATCTCACTCCGCCGCCGGCACGTCCACGCACGGCCCGGCCGCCCACCACTTCTCCACCAGCGCCAGCGTCTCGTCGCCGAACGGGTTGACCCCCGGCCCGGCGCCGAGCGCGTGCCCCAGGTGCACGTGCAGGCACTTCACCCGGCCCGGCATCCCACCGGCGGAAATGCCGGCGATCTCCGGCACCTGGCCGATCGCCTCCCGCCGGGCGAGGTAGTCCTTGTGCGCCGCGCGGTAGCGGGCGGCCAGCTCCGGGTCCTCGGCGAGCCGGTCGGCCATCTCCTTCATCAGCCCGGCCGACTCCAGGCGGCTGCACGCCGCCGTCGCGCGGGGGCAGGTCAGGTAGAACAGCGTCGGGAAGGGCGTGCCGTCGGCCAGTCGCGGCGTCGTCTCCACCACGTCGGGCAGCCCGCACGGGCACCGGTGGGCCACCGCCCTGGTGCCGCGCGGCGGGCGCCCGAGCTGCGCGGCCACCGCGGCCAGGTCGGCCTCGGTGGCCGGTTCCCGCTGCGGCAGGGGTACGGAGTCCGCCGCCGGCTCCTGCGGTGGTACGACAGTCACGGTGCCCATCTCTCGTTCGATGCTCGGGTGGTGCTCACTGAGCGGGGCGCTCGCCGTTCGCCGCCCGCACGCTCGACCAGAGCGTGTCGTACCAGGGGTCGGGGGTCTTCGGCGGGACCGGCGGCTTGCCGGCGTTGGCGTCCCGGGCGGCGCCCTCCGGGTCGTTCAGCACGATCACCGGGACCTCCCCCGGCGGGACCATGTAGAACCGCTCCCGGGCCTGGATCTTGATGTACTCCTTGTCCTGCCACTTCGCCGCCTCGGCGGACAGGTCGGAGATGCGCTGCCGCTGCGCGGCCTGCGATGCCTCCATCCGCTCGATGTCCACCTGCTGGTCGAGGTAGACCCGGACCGGATAGGTGTACGCCAGGGCGAGCGCGATCAGCACCGCGAAGAGCACGGTGGCCCGCCCGGTGAAGCGTCGGGGGTGGGGTGCGGTGAGCCGCTTGATGGTGCCGCCGGCCGCCGTACGACGGGCGGCGGCGGGACGGCTCGCGGAGCGTACGCCCTCGGCGC
>NZ_JAEVHN010000277.1:0-7761 GCF_016803375.1 Micromonospora sp. 4G55 | reverse complement strand
TGACCCGGCACGGCCCGGTCACCGTGGCGGTGTTCGGCGGTGGCGACCCGCGTCGCGCGATGAGCGTCCGGGACGCCGTGCGCGACCTGCTGAACGTGCTGCTGGACTCCGGGGCGGACGTCTTCCTCGTCTCGCCGGAGCTGACCCCCGCGCTGCAGGCCCACGTCGACGCCGGGCGGCTGCACTGGGCGCCGCGCCGGTTCGTCCCGGCCGACCTGGACGGCGCCTGGCTGGTCCAGGTCGCCGTCGACGACCCGCTCGCCGCCGCGTCGGTCAGCGTCGCCGCCGCCGAGCGCCGGATCTTCTGCGTACGCGCCGACGACCGCTCCGCCGCCACCGCGTGGACGCCGGCGTGACCCGGCACGGCCCGGTCACCGTGGCGGTGTTCGGCGGTGGCGACCCGCGTCGCGCGATGAGCGTCCGGGACGCCGTGCGCGACCTGCTGAACGTGCGCACCGGTCTGGCCGCCGCCGGGCGGGGCACGACGCCGGGCGGGGCCGCACCCGGTCGGGTGGCGCTGGTGGGTGCCGGGCCGGGCGATCCGGAGCTGATCACCGTCAAGGGCTGGCGGCTGCTCACCGAGGCGGACGTGGTGGTCGCCGACCGGCTGGTGCCCGGGCTGCTCCTCGACGAGCTGCGTCCCGACGTCGAGCTGGTGGACGCCTCCAAGATCCCGTACGGCCCGTCCCGCGCCCAGGAGGAGATCAACCGGATCCTGGTGGACCGGGCCCTGGCCGGGAAGGTCGTGGTCCGGCTCAAGGGCGGCGACCCGTACGTCTTCGGCCGGGGCGGCGAGGAGCTGCTGGCCTGCGCCGAGGCGGGCGTACCGGTGACCGTGGTGCCGGGCGTGACCAGCGCGATCGCCGTGCCCGCGGTGGCCGGCGTCCCGGTCACCCACCGGGCGGTGGCGCACGAGTTCACCGTCGTCTCCGGGCACGTCGCGCCGGACTCGCCGGACTCGCTGGTGCGCTGGCCGGCCCTGGCCGGACTGCGCGGCACCCTGGTCGTCCTGATGGGACTGAAGAACCTCGCCGCGATCACCGCGACGCTCACCGCGCACGGCAGAGACCCGGCCACCCCGGTCGCCGTGATCCAGGAGGGCACCACCGGCGCCCAGCGGACGCTGCGCTCGACGCTGGGCGCGGTGGCGGCGGACGTGGTGGCGGCGGGCCTGCGCCCGCCCGCCATCGTGGTGATCGGCGACGTGGTCGGCACGCTCGACGTCTGACCGGCTCCCGCCTGGCGCCACGACACCGCGACCCGCCGCGAACGGGGGTGGATCTTCGGCCGGCCGGCGGCTCCGCACGACGTGGCGCCAGACGCGACGGCGGCCGGAGAGGTGTCTCTCCGGCCGCCGTCGTCGCTGGTCAGGTCACTGCTTGAGCATGTTGTCCAGCAGCAGCGCGCAGCGGATCAGGCCGAGGTGGCTGTAGGCCTGCGGGTGGTTGCCCAGGCCGCGCTCGGCGAGCGGGTCGTACTGCTCGGGGAGCAGCCCGGTCGGGCCCGCAGTGTCGATCATCTGCATGAACAGCTCCTCCGCGTCGGTGCGGCGGCCGGTGCGCAGGTACGCCTCGATCAGCCACGCCGTGCAGATGTGGAAGCCGCCCTCCCGGCCGGGCAGGCCGTCGTCCCAGTGGTACCGGTAGACGACCGGCCCGCTGCGCAGGTCCGCCTCGATCCGGAGCACGGTGGAGAGGAAACGCGGGTCGTCGCCCGGCAGCAGCCCGGACAGGCCGATCCAGAGCGAGGAGGCGTCCATGTCCTCGTCGCCGTACGCGACGCTGTACGCCTCGACCGCCTCGTGCCAGCCGTTCTCCAGCACGTTGGCGCCGATCCGGTCGCGCAGCTCCACCCACTCCGGCCGGTCCTCGCCGCCGTGCTGGCGCATGATGTGCAGCGCGCGGTCGACGGTCATCCAGCACATCACCTTGGAGAAGATGTGGTGCCGCGGGGGGAGGCGGGCCTCCCAGATGCCGTGGTCGGGCTCGTGCCAGCGGCGGCGGACCGCCTCGACCATGTTCTCCAGCACCCGCCACTCGTCCTCGCGGACCGAGCCCCGGGCGTCGGCCACGGCGGCGATCAGATCCGCGATCGGGCCGAAGACGTCCAGCTGGAGCTGGTGGTTGGCGAGGTTGCCCACCCGGACCGGCCGGGAGCCGGCGTACCCGGGGAGGGTGTCGATGACCGCCTCGGCGCCCAGCTCGTAGCCGTCGATGGTGTAGAGCGGGTGCAGCCGCTCCGGGTGGCCGCCGGTGCGCTCGACGCAGCCGTCCACCCAGCGCAGCAGCGCCTCGGCCTCCTCGAGGGAACCCAGGTCGACCAGCGCGCGGGCGGTCAGCGCCGCGTCGCGCAGCCAGCAGTAGCGGTAGTCCCAGTTGCGGACCCCGCCCAGCTCCTCGGGCAGCGAGGTGGTCGCCGCGGCCAGGATCGAGCCGGTCGCCTCGTGGCAGAGGCCGCGCAGCGTGAGCGCGCTGCGGGCGACCAGGTCGCGGGCGGTGGTGGGCAGCCGCAGCGAGGCCACCCAGTCCTTCCACGGCTGCTCGGCCTTGGCCTGCCGTTCGTGGATCGGCACGACGTGGTGCTCCAGGCTGTGCGTGCCGAAGCGCAGCTCCAGCACGACCTGGCCGCCGGCGGCGGAGAGGTCGACCATCGCCTGCGCGCTCTCGTTCACTCCGTCGCTTCTGACTTCCCAGGTCACGCCCGGGGCGTAGAGCGCGGCCGGCTCGTTGGAGCCGAGCACCAGCAGGCCGTCGTCGAGCGGTTGCAGCTGCACCGCCACCTGCCCGAACTCCGGGCGCGGGGCGAAGTCGATGCGGGCCTTGCCGGAGCCGGTCAGCACCCGGACCAGGGTCGAGTCGCCGGTGATGATCGCCGGGCCGTCGGGGGTGGTCTCCCGGGCCGGCAGGTCGAGCCAGTCGGTGACCGTCAGGCCCGACCAGCGGGTCTCCACGGTCATGGTGCCACTGCGGTAACGCTGCCCCAGCGGGATGCCGCCGCGCTCCGGGACGATGCTGAAATGGCCGGCCGGGCTGCCGCCGACCAGGTCGGCGAAGATCGCCGCCGAGTCCGGCTTGGGGTGGCAGAGCCAGCTGACCTTGGCCTCGGGGGTGAGCAGGGCCACCGTCCGGCCGTTGGCGAGCATCGAGTGCCGCTCGATCGGGACGGCCCGCTCGCCGAAGAGCCAGTGCCGGCGGGTCTCCAGCAGCAGGCCCAGGGCCCGGGCCGCCTCGATCGGCTCGGCGACCCGATAGCCGGCCTGGGTGTCGCCGGGACCGATCTTGATGCCGACGTCCGGGCCGTGCAGGTTGCCGAAGGCGTTCTCGTCGGTGACGTCGTCGCCGATGAAGAGCACCGCGCTGGCCGAGAGCTGGGTGCGCAGCTGGTCGACGGCGGTGCCCTTGTGGGTGGCGACCACCGACAGCTCGATGACCTCCTTGCCCTGGGTGACCGTGACGTCGTCCCAGGTCGCGGGGCCACTGCGGACCGCCTCGATGGCGCCGCCGCGACCTGCGGGTCGACCCCGCGGGTGTGCAGGGCGATGCTGGCCGGCTTGCGCTCCAGCCGGACGCCCGGGTGGGCGGCGGCGATCTCGCGCAGCGCGTCGCGCAGCCGGGTGCGGACGGCGATCAGCTCGGGGGAGAGCCGCTCGACGAAGCCGATGTCGAACTCGGAACCGTGGCTGCCGACCAGGTGGACCTCGCTGGGCAGCCGGGAGAGCGCGGCCAGGTCGCGCAGCGCCCGACCGGAGACCACCGCGACGGTGGTCTGCGGCAGCGCGGCGAGCGCCCGGACCGCGGCGACCGACTCCGGCAGCGGCACGGCCTTGCTCGGGTCCTCCACGATCGGCGCGAGCGTGCCGTCGTAGTCGCAGGCGACCAGGAGCTGGGGGACCCGGGCGATCCGCCCGATGGCGGCGAGCAGCTCGGGATCCATCGTCCCGGCGGCCGGGGTCACGATGTCGGCGGGGGCGTTCACGCGGCCTCCACCCCGGACGTGCCGAGCTCGGTGAGGAACGATTTCGCCCAGTGCCCCACGTCATGGGCGCGCAGATGGCGTTGCATGATCCGCATGCGTCGACGGGCCTCCGGCTTCTCCACGTGTACGGCCCGCAGCAGGGCGTCCTTGACCGCGTCCGGGTCGTGCGGGTTGCACAGGAATGCCTGGCGCAGCTCGGTGGCCGCGCCGGCGAACTCGCTGAGCACGAGCGCGCCGCCCTGGTCGGCGCGCGATGCCACGTACTCCTTGGCCACCAGATTCATTCCGTCTCGCAGGGGGGTCACCATCATCACGTCCGCCGCGACGTACATCGCGGCCAGCTCGGAGCGACTGTACGACTGATGCAGATAATGCACCGCCGGCACACCCACCCGTCCGAATTCGCCATTAATCCGACCAACCTCGCGTTCCACCTTGACGCGAAGTGCCTGGTAGTGCTCCACCCGCTCGCGGCTGGGCGTCGCGACCTGCACCATAACCGCGTCCGGCACTGTCAGCTTTCCGTCAGCGAGGAGTTCCCGGAAGGCTTTCAGTCGAAGTTCGATGCCCTTGGTGTAGTCGAGCCGGTCGACGCCCAGGATGATCGTCTTCGGGTTGCCCAGCTCCTCGCGGATCTGCTTGGCCCGGGCCTGGATCGCCGGGTCGGCGGCCATCCGCTCCATCTCCTGGGTGTCGATCGAGATGGGGAAGGCACCGGCCTTCACCTGCCGCCCGTCCACCTGGATCATCTGGCCCTCGTAGCGCAGGCCGAGCAGGTGCCGGGCCAGCCGGACGAAGTTCTGCGCGGCCAGCCGCTGCTGGAAGCCGACCAGGTCGGCGCCGAGCAGCCCGCGCAGGATCTCGGTGCGGAACGGCATCTGCATGAACAGCTCGATCGGCGGGAACGGGATGTGCAGGAAGAAGCCGATCTTCAGGTCCGGCCGCAGCTCGCGGAGCATCGCCGGGACCAGCTGGAGCTGGTAGTCCTGGATCCAGACCGTGGCGCCCTCGGCCGCCACGTCCGCCGCGGCCTCCGCGAACCGGGCGTTGACCAGGCGGTACGCCTCGCGCCAGCGGCGCTTGTACGCCGGGGTCTCGACCGCGTCGTGGTAGAGCGGCCAGATGGTGGCGTTGGACTGGCCCTCGTAGTAGCGCTCCAGCTCCTCGGCGCTCAGCGGCACCGGGTGCAGGCGGATGCCCTCCAGGTCGAACGGCTCCGGAGCGGCGCCGGTCCCGCCGGCCCAGCCGACCCAGGTGCCCTGGTGCTCGGCGAGGACGGGGTGCAGGGCGGTCACCAGCCCGCCCGGGCTGCGTCGCCACTGCCGTCCCTCGGGTGTGCTCACCTCGTCGACCGGCAATCGGTTCGCCACTACGACAAAGGAGCTACGGACGGTCACGATCGGCCACCTCCGGGTACTGACGGGTCCACCGCGATGAGAGTCTGAGCCTAGCTGCGGCGTCTGGTGCCCCGTGCCGGAGTCACCTACCCGTCCCACGGTCGCTGAACCGTACCGTGATCATGGCGACAGCCTCGGGCGGAGGTCGGCGATCCCGCGGTCTACCGGCTCGTCGGAAAGCCCCGGGGAGCGAGCCGCGGCGTACTGCTCGGGCGGGGTGATGTGGGCGCGGCGCCCCGTACCTGTCAGGATTGACGACGGCGTGCGCGCGGCCGGCTCCCGGCCGGCGGCGGCGGGTGGCCCTCGCAGCCCGTGCCGTGCCCGCCAATCGGCGACAGCAACCGACGGAGGTAGCCCGCACCGTGGCCCAGTTCATCTACGTCCTGGAAAAGGCGCGCAAGGCGCACGGCGACAAGGTCGTGCTCGACAACGTGACGCTGAACTTCCTGCCGGGGGCCAAGATCGGTGTGGTCGGCCCGAACGGCGCCGGTAAGTCCAGCCTCCTCAAGATCATGGCAGGCTGGGACCGGCCGAGCAACGGCGAGGCCCGGCTGATGCCCGGATACACCGTCGGCATGCTCGCTCAGGAGCCCCCGCTCAACGACAGCAAGACCGTCCTCGGCAACGTCGAGGAGGCGGTCGCTGAGACCAAGGCCAAGCTGGAGCGGTTCAACTCCATCGCCGAGCAGATGGCCACGGACTACTCCGACGAGCTGATGGAGGAGATGGGCAAGCTCCAGGAGGAGCTGGACCACGCCGACGCCTGGGACATCGACTCCAAGCTCGAACTGGCCATGGACGCGCTGCGCTGCCCGCCGCCGGACGCCGACGTCACCCAGCTCTCCGGTGGTGAGCGCCGCCGGGTCGCGCTGTGCAAGCTGCTGCTGGAGGCCCCCGACCTGCTGCTGCTCGACGAGCCCACCAACCACCTGGACGCGGAGAGCGTGCAGTGGCTGGAGCAGCACCTGGCCAAGTACGCCGGCACCGTCATCGCCATCACCCACGACCGGTACTTCCTGGACAACGTGGCCAACTGGATCCTGGAGCTGGACCGCGGCCGGGCCTACCCGTACGAGGGCAACTACTCCACCTACCTGGAGAAGAAGGCCGCCCGGCTGGCCGTCGAGGGCCGCCGCGACGCCAAGATGAAGAAGCGCCTCTCCGAGGAGCTGGAGTGGGTCCGCTCCAACGCCAAGGCGCGGCAGACCAAGTCCAAGGCTCGGCTCGACCGGTACGACGAGATGGCCGCCGAGGCGGAGAAGACCCGGAAGCTGGACTTCGAGGAGATCCAGATCCCGCCGGGCCCGCGCCTGGGCAGCACGGTGATCGAGGCCGACAGCCTCAGCAAGGGCTTCGGTGACCGGCTGCTGATCGACCACCTGTCGTTCTCGCTGCCGCGCAACGGCATCGTCGGCATCATCGGCCCGAACGGCGTCGGCAAGACCACGCTGTTCAAGACCATCGTCGGGCTGGAGCAGCCGACCGGTGGCGACGTCCGGGTCGGCCCCACCGTCTCGCTGTCCTACGTCGACCAGGCCCGGCAGGGCCTCGACGGCGACAAGACCGTCTGGGAGGTCGTCTCCGACGGGCTGGACCACCTCATGGTGGGCAAGGTCGAGATGCCGTCGCGGGCGTACATCGCCGCGTTCGGCTTCAAGGGGCCGGACCAGCAGAAACCCACCAAGGTGCTCTCCGGTGGCGAGCGCAACCGGCTCAATCTGGCGCTGACCCTGAAGATCGGCGGCAACGTCATCCTGCTCGACGAGCCGACCAACGACCTGGACGTGGAGACCCTCTCCAGCCTGGAGAACGCGCTGCTGGAGTTCCCCGGCTGCGCCGTGGTCATCTCCCACGACCGGATGTTCCTGGACCGGGTCGCCACGCACATCCTGGCCTGGGAGGGCGACGACGAGAACCCCTCCAAGTGGTTCTGGTTCGAGGGCAACTTCGACGCGTACGAGAAGAACAAGGTCGACCGGCTCGGCGCCGAGGCGGCCCGCCCGCACCGGGTGACCTACCGCAAGCTCACCCGCGACTGAGCATGGCGGACCGTTTCGTCTACGACTGCACGCTGCGCTGGTCCGACCTGGACGCGTATGGGCACGTCAACAACTCGCGCTTCCTCACCCTCTACGAGGAGGCGCGGGTGGCGTTGATGTTCGCCGGCGGCCGGGCGTGGGGGGTGGGCTCGTTCGCCGACGGGGTGGTCATCCGCCGGCACGAGGTCGACTACCTGCGCCCGGTCGACTACGCGCTCGGCCGGGCCACCGCGGAGGCCGCCCCGACCGTCCGGATCGAACTCTGGGTGGAGGAGATCCGGGCCTCCCGGTTCACCGTCGCCTACGAGCTGTTCGACGGCGACGTGCTGGCCAGCACCGCCCGGTCGGTG
>NZ_JAEVHN010000276.1:0-7870 GCF_016803375.1 Micromonospora sp. 4G55 | reverse complement strand
CCCCGCCAAGCCCGTCCGGGTCCGCCCTCCGAAGATCAAGTTCGGTGACCGGGACCCGTCGATCGACCTGGCGATCACCGAGATCGCCGGCCACCTGACCTTCACTCCCAACACCGTCACCGCCTGGTACTGGCTGCCCGAGGTGCGCTGGGCGTTCCGCCCGGACGCCGAACGGGAGGCGCTGCTCTCGGCGATCTCGGAGCAGTACGCCGGCCTGGCCGGGTTCCGGCTGCACCTGCGCCGCACCACCCGTCCCTTCCCGGCCGACGAGTGGGCCCGCACCATCGACGCGCACACGGCCGCGCCGCTGCCGGACGTCCCCGGCACGCCCGGCTGGGCCGACCACCTGGTCGCCGCCCAGCGGCACCTGATGTCGGTCAACCACGCCGAGGGGCAGACCTACCTCGGCGTCACCTTCGCCCGGCGCTCCCTCGGCGACTCGCTCACCGAGCGGCTGCTGCGCACCTTCGGCCGGGGCACCGCCGACGGCGAGCGCCGCAAGCTCGGCCGCACCGTCGAGCAGTTCGACGAGGTGCTGGGCGCGTTCGGCATGCGTGGCCGCCGGGTGACCGCGCAGGAGCTGGAGTGGCTGCTCTACCGCTCGGTCGCGCTCTGCATGGCGCCGCCCGGCACGCTCTCCCCGGTGACCAACGGCCGGTGGGAGCGGGGTGACCTGCTCGCCCTCACCGAACAGGTCGAGCGCTACCGCACCCCGTACGGCTCGACGGTGAAGCTGGTCAACCGGATGACCGGCGAGGAGCGGCACGTCGCCGTGCTCGCCGTCGGCCGGATGGAGCCGCTGGAGATCCCCGAGCGGCACGAGCCCTGGCTGCACTTCCACGAGCGGCTGCCCTGGCCGATGGAGATCTCCACCCGGGTCGACATCCTCGGCTCCGGCGACTCCTTCCGTAACCTGGAGCACCGGCTGCGGATGATCCGCTCGCAGCAGCTCGACTACGCCGAGCACGGCATCGACGCCCCGCCCGAGTTGGAGCGACTGGCCAAGCGGGCGCTGGTGATCGGTGACGAGATGACCACCGGCCTGCCGGTGGACTCGGCCCGCGCGCATGGCTGGCACCGGATCGCCGTCGGCGGCCGGACCAGGGAGGAGTGCCTGGAACGGGCCCGCCGGCTCATCCAGCTCTACTCCCGCGAGCTGCGCATCTCGCTGCAACACCCGAAGAACCAGGACTGGCTGGCCCGCGAGTTCATCCCCGGCGAGCCGATCGCCAACACCGGCTACGTCCGGCGGATGCCGGTCAACCTGCTCGCCGCCGCGCTGCCGCAGGCCGCCTCCACCGTCGGCGACCGCCGGGGCGACCTGATCGGCCGTACCGCCGGCACCTGCCGCCGCCCGGTCTTCCTCGACCTGCACTTTCCGATGGAGGTCCGCGAACGCTCCGGCCTGGCGGTCTTCGTCGCCGAACCCGGTGGTGGCAAGTCGACCCTGCTCGGCGCCCTCGGCTACCTGGCCGCGCGGCGCGGGGTGCAGGTGACCCTGCTGGACCCGTCCGGCCCGCTGGCCCGGCTCTGCGCGATGCCGGAGCTGCGACCGTACGCACGGGTGCTCAACCTGACTGGGTCGGAGCAGGGGACGCTGGCCCCGTACTCGCTCATCCCCACCCCGCTGCGCAGCGAGTTCGGCAGTGGCGCGGCGGGCGACCGGGAGTTCGAGATCGCGGTCTCCAACGCCCGGGCCGAGCGCCGGATGCTGGTGCAGGACATCTGCATGATGCTGGTGCCGCCGCAGGTGGCCCGCGAGGCGTCCACCGCGACCCTGTTCCGGCACGCCGTACGCCAGGTGCCAGCGGAGGAGAGCTCCACGCTGGACGACGTGGTCGCCTGCCTGCAGGGGATGGACGACGACGCCGGCCGGGAGCTGGCCAACCTGCTGCTCGACACCGCCGAGATGCCGCTGGCGATGCTCTTCTTCGGCCGCCCGCCGGAAGGGCTGCTCGGCGCCGACGCGGCGCTCACCGTGATCACCATGGCCGGCCTCCGGCTCCCCGACCTCAAGATCGAGCGGGAGTACTGGTCCGCCGAGGAGGCGCTGGCCCTGCCGATGCTGCACACCGCGCACCGGCTCGCCGTGCGCCGCTGCTACGGCGGGTCGATGTCGTCGCGCAAGCTGGTCGGCCTGGACGAGGCGCACTTCATGGAGGGCTGGCGCTCCGGCCGGTCGTTCCTGGTCCGGCTCGCCCGGGACTCCCGCAAGTGGAACCTCGCCGCCCTGGTCGCCTCACAGAACCCGAAGGACATCCTCGGCCTCGACGTGCAGAACCTCGTCTCCACCGTCTTCGTCGGGCGGATCGCCGAGGACGCCGAGATCGCCTCCGAGGCGCTGCGGCTGCTCCGGGTGCCGGTCGACGACGGGTACGAGGCCACCCTCGCCTCGCTCTCGGCCGTGGACGCCACCTCGGCGGACCGGCTCGGTTTCCGCGAGTTCGTGATGCGCGACGTGGACGGCCGGGTACAGAAGGTCCGGGTCGACGTGTCGTACGTCGAGGGGCTGCTGGCACACCTGGACACCACCCCCGCCGGGGTCGCCCAGGTGGCCGGGCAACTGCCGACCATCCTGGCTGACCTGGAGGCGTGACATGGCGAGGGCCCGGGCACGGATCGCGGCGCTCCTCCTCGCGATCGGCGTACTCGCCGGTGCCACGATCGCCTGGCCGGCGGTCGCGGCTACACCGGCCTCGGCGGCCCCGCCGGTGGCGGCCCAGGCGGCAGCGGAACTGTGCAGCACCAAGGAGTGGCAGGCCGACTTCCGCGCCTGCGTCGCCAAGCTGCAGCAGATCAGCGAGAACGAGATCACCTGTCGGAAGCCGCCGGTCGCCTCCGCGCCGGACTCGGGTCTCGCCGGCTGGTTCGCCTCCCGGCCGGACTCCTCCAAGCTGCCCGGCCCGAAGGGCCTGTACAGCGACTACGGCTACGCCGGTTACAGCTTCAACACCTACGACGTCGAGGGTGGCTGCGCCTCGACGGTGCTGCACCCGGACTACAAGTTCACCACGACCGTGGCCAACGGCGAGTTCATGTTCGCCACGGCCATCATCGGTGCCTCGAACGCCCTGCGGGAGCGGGCGTGGGACCCCCGCTCGATGTGGGGCTGGGCCGACCCGCTGGTGGAGAAGGCGACCAAGGCCGTCTACCAGAAGGTGTTCAGCGTCTTCGGCATCGTCACGCTCTGCGTGGTGGGCCTCTACCTGATCTGGCGTTCGCGCCAGTCGGACATGAGCAACGCGATGACCACCGCCGGGTGGGCCCTGCTGGTGATGGTCGCGGTGACCGCCCTGGCCGCCTGGCCGGTCAAGTCCGCCAACATCGCGGACGGCACGCTCGTCACCACTCTCGGCGTCGTCCACGACGCGGTGGGGCCGGCTTCGAGAAGCGTCCCGGCCGACAAGTGCGTACTTCCGAACCCCGATGCCTGCGTCGACAAGCGGCCACCGGCCGTCCGGGCCAGCGACACGGCTACCGAGTCGATGCTCTACCGCAACTGGCTGCGGGGCGTGCTCGGGTCGGCGGACAGCGAAACCGCCAAGAAGTACGGTCCCGCGCTCTACGACGCCAAGTCGCTCTCCTGGGAGGAGGCGGGGAAGCTCCGGCAGAATCCCGCCACTCGCGAAGCGACGATCAAGGCCAAGCAGCAGCAGTGGATGACCGTGGCCGAGCAGATCAAGAAGGAGGACCCCGAGGCGTACGAATACCTCACCGGCGCCCGGGACATGGACCGGATCGGATCCGGCTTCATCGCCGTGCTGGCCTCGCTGCTCTTCGCGATGTTCGACCTGACCGCGTCGCTGCTCGTGCTGCTCGGCTTCCTGATCTTCCGCTGGGCGGTCATCGCGGCTCCGATCCTGGGCACGGTCGGCCTGCTGAGACCGGCCAGCGCCGGCCTGCGCCGGCTCGGCAACGCGGTCGTCGCGGCGCTGTTCAACATCGCCATCTTCGGCACCGGGGCCGCGATCTACCTCTTCGCGGTAGACCTGATCATGAGCACGCCCACCCTGGCCGGCTGGCTCCAGGTGGTGCTGGTCTGGCTCTGCGGCGTGGTCGGCTGGCTGCTGCTCCGTCCGTACCGGCGGATCACCCAGCTCGGCGGCAAGGACAGCAGCGAGGCGGTCAGCTCGGCCGGCTCCTGGCACCGTCGCTTCTTCCGCGACATGCGGATCGCCGCGCGGCTCGACGTGGTGGAGCCGGGGGGCACGGCCGAGCCGGCCGTCGCCCGGCGGCGCGGACTGGCGCTGGAGCCGTCGAACCTGCGCCCGGAAGCCCGACGGGAGGACCCGTCGCACTCCTCCACCACCCTCGCGGTGCGGGAACGACCGGACGGCCAGGAGCGGGCGGACGAGACCGAGCAGCCGGAGGTGCGGTCCGGTGGCGGCGAGCGGCGCTCCGCACCGCGCCCCCGCCGGCAACAGCCGGCGAGCTGGACGGAGCCGGACGTGCCCGAGGAATCGCCGTCCTTCGTCGTGTACCGACCCGACTCGGCCGAGCGCCCCCCGGCCAGCACCAGGCCCAGCCCTCGGGTGCGCTCAGAGGCACGGTGACGGCGATGCGACGGGCGATCGAGTTCCTGGTGACCCGGGTCCTGAGGTCCCGGATCGGTATCGCGCTCGCGATCGCCGTACTGGTCTTCGCGGTGATCGGGACCGCCCGGCTGGTGACCGGCCCCGTCGACCCGGCCATCGGGCTCAGCAACCGCCCGCGCGAGCCCATCACCACGGTGGATCCCACGGAGGGCGAC
The DNA here is from genome assembly GCF_016803375.1 of Micromonospora sp. 4G55. NCBI lineage: Bacteria > Bacillati > Actinomycetota > Actinomycetes > Micromonosporales > Micromonosporaceae > Micromonospora > Micromonospora sp. 4G55. The sequence goes on along the minus strand of NZ_JAEVHN010000276.1, from coordinate 3,120 downwards.
GACGGCGTCATCGCCACACCGGTGCCGGCGTCCCCCAGCACGCGTCCCGGTGAACTGACCCCCCAGCAGACGGCGGACCGGTTCGCCCGGCTGTGGCTGGGTGGGGCGGCCACCACGGCGGTGAAGTGGCAGTCCGACCTGCGCCCGCTCTCCACCCCGGGCCTCACCGAGAAGCTGACGGGCGCCGATCCGGCGGGGGTGCCGGCGGAAAAGGTGACCGGGGAGCTGATTCTCCGGCCGCGCACGGAGGCCTTCGCGGAGGTGCTGGTCCCGTTGGAGACCGGGCGGCTCCGGCTGGAGTTGGTGGCGCCGGACGGGCGCTGGTTGGTGGACGCCGTGGACTGGGAGCGGGAATGACTGCCGAGCTGCCGGGGGTGGGCCAGCCGCCCCGTCGCCGACTCCGGGTCGGCGCCGTGGTCACCGCGCTGACCGCCACCCTCACCCTGCTCTGCTGCGGCGGCGGCACCGCGGCCTTCTTCCTCACCAACCTCGGCGGCGACGACCAGGATCTGGTGGCCGCGGAACAGACGTGCGGCGAGGACCACCGGGTCGACGTCACCAGCAGGATGCCGCGCATGTCCGACTACGGCGACAGCCAACTGCGCAACGCCGCCGTCATCATCAAGGTCGGGCAGGAGATGAAGGTGCCACCCCGCGGCTGGGTGATCGCGGTGGCGACCGCGATGCAGGAGTCGGCCCTGCGCAACCTGGCGAACAGTACAGTCGCCGGATCCCGCGGCATCCCCAACGAGGGGATCGGGCGCGACCACGACTCGGTCGGCCTGTTCCAGCAGCGGGCCGGGTGGGGCACCGTCGCGCAGCGGATGAGCCCGGACTACGCCGCCCGCAAGTTCTACGAGAAGCTCCTCAAGGTCGACGGTTGGGAGCGGCTCCCGCTGACCCTCGCCGCCCAGCGGGTCCAGATCAGCGCCTACCCGGACGCGTACGCCAAGCACGAGGACACCGCCAGCCGGATCGTGAACGCGCTGGCCAAGGGTGCCGCCCGGACCGTGCGGATCGCCGACAAGACCGTCTGCGACCGGGCGTCCGCCAAGGCGATCGCCGCCTCCGGCTGGACGTCACCGATCCCCGGCAGAGTGGGCTCGGGCTTCCGGACCGCGAGCCGACCGCAGCACAACGGGGTCGACATCGCCGCGCCGAAGGGGACCACGCCGATCCACGCGGCGGCCACCGGGCGGGTGCTGGTGGCGCGCTGCGACCCCGACCACCGGGGCCGGCTCGACTGCGACGTGGACGGTTACCCCGGCAAGGGCGGCTGCGGTTGGTTCGTCGACATCCTGCACGCCGGCGGGTACATCTCCCGCTACTGCCACATGGTGGCCAAGCCGCTGGTCGTCCCCGGTCAGGAGGTGCGAGCCGGTGAGGTGATCGGGCGGGTGGGCAGCAGCGGCAACTCCTCCGGCCCGCACCTGCACTTCGAGGTGCACCGGGACGGTGACCGCAGCTCCCTCGGGGCGATCGACCCGGTGCCGTTCATGCTGCAGCGGGGTGCGCCCCTCAACGGGTCGAGCACGAGGCAAGCGGCACGATGAGCGGTCCGCTGCCGGATCCCTTCGCCGGCCAGCCCGACTGGGCGCCACTGACCCCCCGGCCGTCGAGATCGTGCCCGCCACCGGGCGGGTCGAGCTGCGCGGCCGGCGGGTCCTGGTCGGGCTGCCTGGCCTGGGCTGGCGCGGTGACCTGCGGGCCGACGAACGGGTGGTGCAGGGCAGCCGCACCTACGTGCCGGTGATCCCCGAGCACGAGTGGTACCGGGCCGAGTCCGACCAGGTCGAGGTGTTCGCGCCGTTGATCCCGGTGGAGCGGGTCTGGGTCGAGACGCTCGGCGAGCGCCCGTCGCCGGGGGCGGCCCCCCGCGAACAGGGCATCCGGCTGGTCTCGCTGGACGAGCCGGCCCACCGCATACCGACGCCGGTTTTCGAGGCCGACAGGGTCAGCGGCCGGCGGGTGGTGCACGTCGAGGATTCGGTCGAGCACCGGGACCTGCGCGCGGTGACTGAGACCTACTCGGGCGCCGACGGCGACATCTGCGTCCGGATCACCCCGGAACTGGAGTGGTACCGGTGGGCCTGGCGCGGGCAGCCACCGACCACCCTGGAGGTTCCGGTGCATCTGTTGTGGATCGAGTGAGGACTCAGCCGGCGCGGGCGGCCTCGCAAACCCTCCAGTGGTCACCCAACTGCGTGCGGAACCGCCACCTCTGACGATCGCTCTGAGAGCTGCCGTCCACGGAGGCCGAGATGATCAGGTCAGCCTCGACTGCGGCGCTCCCGCCCTGCTGCTCCACCTGAAGAGCGCCCCAGCTGACGGTGATCGTGGTCGCGAAGCGCTCCTCGCGGGCCTTGAGGTCATCACGTAGGGACTGCAACGCGGGCAGCCCGGCCGGACTGCCCTCACAGACGAGCAGGCTGGCCCGCGCGTCGTTCCGGTTGACCAGATATTCGCGCAGGTAGTTGTCCACCACCACGTCCGGGGCGCTGCGGTCCGGGGTCGCGGCGCGGTCGTACAGCACGTAGCCGATCACCGCGCCGCTCACGCAGAGCAGCGCCAGCACCCCCGCGACCACGGTGAGGACGGTGCGGGTCCGGCGGGGCTGCTGCTGTGGCGCCGGCGGGGCGGCCGGGGGCGCCAACTGGTCCGGCGGGGTCCGCTGCGCCGGTACGCGGGAGACCTGGGAACCGGCGGGGGGCTGCACTGATTCCACCCCCTGAGGCTATCGGCTGAGCGCCCCGCACCCAATGCCCCAGATCCTGCGGATCGTGACAGGACGAACCCGTGACGTGAGAGTTCGCCACGCTTTGCGACAAGACTGTTCCGCTCCGCCGCGCTTCCCAGGCGAGCGGTTGGACCTGGGATACCGTCGGGACTCGGGGAGGTTTCCAACCTCGGAAAGAGGGGTGGACACGGTGGCCGGTCCGAAGTCGCGTATGAACCGTGCCGCCGCCCTGCACCGGCGGGCCGCCGCCACCGCCGTGGCTGCCGCCGGCGTACTCGACGAGACCGAGACCTGCACGGTCTGGGCGGCCTCGGTCAGCGGCATGTCCTTCCAGCCGTCGACCTGCTTGAGACCCTTCAGGAACGCCATCGTCGAGTACTCGG
>NZ_JAEVHN010000275.1:0-7888 GCF_016803375.1 Micromonospora sp. 4G55 | reverse complement strand
GGTACGAGCAGCGCCTGCGCCGCCACCGCGAGGGCGGCGGCCAGCACGGCGAGCAGCATCGGGGACCGGGGTGACCGGGACATGCCCACTCCTTAAAACGAACGCTCGTTCTCTTTGAAAGTCAGCGTGCGCCCCGGAGCCGTCAGGAGTCAAGAACGAGCGTTCGTTTTACACTGTGGGTCATGCCACGCGTATCGGACGCCCACCTCGCGGCCCGTCGACAGCAGATCCTCGACGCGGCCCGGCGCTGCTTCCTGCGCGACGGCTTCCACAACACCTCGATGCAGGACGTGATCGCCGAGGCGGGGCTGTCGGTGGGCGCGGTCTACCGCTACTTCCCGAGCAAGAACGACCTGATCACCTCGATCGCCCAGTCGGTGATCGGCGGGGCGGACGCGGTCTTCGCCGAGCTGGCCGCCGCCGAGCCGCCGCTGCCTCTGGTCGAGGCGCTGGACCGGGCGCTGACCTACGTCGACGCGCAGGCCGGCGAGGACGGCATCCTGCCGCTGGCGATCCAGGTGTGGAGCGAGTCGCTGCGCGACCCGGCGCTGGCGACGTTCGTGAACGCGACGTACAGCGGCTTCCGGGAGCGCTTCACGCTGCTGGCCCGGCGGGCCCGGGAGGCGGGCGAGCTGCCCCCCGACGCCGACCCCGAGGCCGTCGGCACCGCGCTGTTCGGCCTGGTCCCGGGCTACCTGATGCAGAAGGTGCTCACCGGCCGGCCGGACCGCCGCAGCTACCTCGCCGGCGTCCGCACCCTGCTCGGCCAGCCCGCCGCCTGACCCCGTGCCGGGCGGGCCCGGGTCAGGACAGCCGCCAGACCTGGAACGTGGGACCGTCGGCGGGGAGGGTGACCACGCCGTCGGCGTCCGGGCGCAGTGCCGGGGCGCCGCCGTACGCGTTCTCCCCCGCCCCGAGGCCGGTCAGCCGGACGGGCCGGCCAGCGGCCCGGCGGGCGAGCACCAGCACCGCCCCGGTCGGGGCCTCGCGCAGGAAGACCAGGGTGTCGGCGTCGGCGTGCACCCGACGCAGGCCGCCGTGGCGCAGCGCGGGCTCGTCGCGGCGCAGCGCCAGCAGCCCCCGGTACGCGGCGAAGGTGGCCCGGTCCCAGCTCTCCGGCCGGTGCCACGGCATCGGGGTCCGCGAACCCTCGCCGTTGGTGCCGGTCAGCCCCAGCTCGTCCCCGGCGAAGACCACCGGGGTGCCCGGCATGGTGGCGAGCAGGCCGGCGGCCACCTCCTGCCGGGCGGCGTCGCCGACCACGGTGCGGATCCGGGCCGAGTCGTGCGAGCCGAGCAGTTGCCACGAGTGGGTGTACGAGCGCCAGGAGATCAGCGACCGGTAGGTGTCCATGGTCGCCAGCACGGCCTCGGCGTCGCGCCGCCGCACCCCGCCGGGGGTGCCGAGGAAGTTCGGCACCGGCTCGTCGCCGTGCCGCAGCCAGGACCAGACCGGGTCGGTGAAGCCCACGTAGTTCATCGTCCCGTGCCAGCCGTCGCGGTCCAGGTCGCCGGTGTGGTCGTGGCCGTGCTCGGCGAGCAGCAGGCCGTCCGGGCGGGTGTCGGCGACCACCTCGCGCAGCAGCCGCGCCACCTCGTGGGTGTACGCGTCCGCGCCGCGCCGGCCGGTCATGTTGGCCACGTCGACCCGCCAGCCGTCCAGCCCGTACGGCGGGCGCAGCCAGCGTCGCAGCAGCGAGTCGTCGGCGGTGGCGAAGCGCCGGCGCAGCTCCGCGCTGCCCCAGTTCAGCTTCGGCAGCGACTTGACCCCGTTCCAGGACTCGTAGTCGCCGGTGGCCTCGTCGAAGTAGTACAGCTCCCGCTCGGCGGCCCGCAGGTCCGAGGCGGCGGCGGTGAACCACTCGTGCGCGTCGCCGGTGTGGTTGCTGGTGATGTCGCCGAGCAGCCGCCAGCCCCGGGCCCGGACGGCGTCGGCGAGCCGGGCCAGCGCGGCGTCCCCGCCGAGCAGCGGGTCGACGGTGTCGAAGCTGGCCGCGTCGTAGCGGTGGTTGGAGCGGGCCGGGAAGATCGGGGTGAGGTAGAGGGTGTTCACGCCGAGCCGGGCCAGGTGGTCCAGGCGCTCGGTGACACCGTCCAGGTCGCCACCGTAGAACTGGTACGGGGTCTCCGGGCCGCGACCGATCACCGGGGTGTCCCAGTCGCACGGGATCGCCCAGTCCGGCGGGGTACGGCCGGCGGCGGCCGCCGAGCGGGCGAACCGGTCCGGGAAGATCTGGTAGATCACCGCGTCCCGCGCCCAGGCCGGCGGCGGGGCGTAGCTGACCAGCTTGAAGTCGCCGTTGTCCGGCACGTCGTGGGAGACCACGCCGGCGGCGTTGAGCCAGCGGTAGCCGGTGGTCTGCGAGAGCATGAAGCGGTAGTTGCTGACCGGGTTGCGGACCTCGACGTCGGCTCGCCACCAGACCTCGACGCCCTCGGTGCGGTCGACGACCGCCTCGGCGAACCGGGGCTCGCCGTCGCCGGTGGTCCGCACGTGCACGGTGCGCACGTCGGCGCCCGCCGGGACCCGGACGAAGACCGGCACGGTCTGACCGAGCGCCGGCTCCTGCTCGGGTACATACAGGGCGGATCCGTCGTGGTGCGGCTGCAAGGACATGACAGAGCCCTTCGGTACGTCGATACGGGAGAGAGATGGGTCGCCCGCCGCGGCCGGTCTCCCGGCCGCGGCGGCCAACCCGTGACTGCTCCGGTGCACGACTAGTCGGAGGGGTGGCCACTCTCCGCGCGACCCGGGCTGATCGGTCCAGCCCCCGCGCAGACCCGGACCACTCACCCCAGCCCCGGTACGGACCCGGACCACTCAACCCCAGCCCTGGTACGGAGCCGGACCGCTCACCTCGCGCTGCGCGGAGAGCGGCCACCTATCCGATTTATCCCTTGACTGCTCCGGCGGTGAGGCCGGAGACGATGTAACGCTGGAGGAGTTGGAACACCAGCACCGTGGGGATGGCGGTGAGCAGCGTGCCCGCCGCGAACATCCCGAAGTTGTTGTTGCGCTCACCGGCCACCAGGCCGAACATGCCGACCGCGAGGGTCTTCGAGTTGGTGTTGGTGAGGAACACGTTGGCGAGGATGAACTCGTTGATCGAGCCGATGAAGGCGAGCAGCCCGGTCACCGCCAGGATCGGCGCCACCAGCGGCAGCATGATCCGGAAGAAGACCTGGGCGTGCGACGCGCCGTCCATGGTGGCCGACTCGTCGAGTTCCTTCGGCAGGGTGTCGAAGAAGCCCTTCATCAGCCAGGTGTTCGCCCCCAGCGCACCACCCATGTAGAGCAGGAACAGGCCCCACGGGGTGTTGAAGCCGATCGACGGCCACAGGTCGGTGACCGTGGTGAAGATCAGGAAGATCGCCACGATCGCCAGGAACTGCGGGAACATCTGGATCAGCAGCAGCGTGAGCAGCCCGACCCGGCGGCCGGCGAAGCGCATCCGGGAGAACGCGTACGCGGCCAGCGCCGACAGGAAGATCGACGCGAAGCTGGCCACCCCGGCGAGCAGCAGCGAGTTCAGGAACCAGTGGGCGAACGCCGTCTTGGAGAAGAGGTTGGTGAAGTTCTCGAACGACGCCCCGGTCGGCAGCAACTCGGTGGAGGACAGGGTGCCCAGCGGGTTGAGCGCGGCCGAGATGACGAAGACGATCGGGAAGAGGCTGAACGCCACCGCGAGCACCCCGACCAGGTGCCGCCAACCGACCTGGGTGAACCAGCGGCTCCTGGACCTGCCCGTCGCGTTGCGGTTGGCCACGGGCGCGTCGGCGTGGGTCGTCACGAGTACACCTCCTCCTGCTTGCGGGTACGCGAGAAGCTGACCGCCGACACGACGGCCACGATCGCGAAGATGAAGATCGAGACGGTGGCGGCCATGCCGTACTCGGCGCCCTGCGCGCCGAAGGCCAACCGGTAGGTGTACGTGATCAGCAGGTCGGTGGCGCCGCTTCGCGGGTTGTCCGCGGGGAAGGGGCCACCCTCGGTGGTGAACCAGATCGCGTTGATGTTGTTGAAGTTGTACGCGAACGACGCGATCAGCAGCGGCGAGATGGCCACCAGCAGCAGCGGCAGGGTGACCGCCTTGAACGACTGGAAGGGGCTCGCGCCGTCGACCGAGGTGGCCTCGGTCAGCTCCCGCGGGATGGCCTGGAGCGCGCCGGTGGCGACCAGGAACATGTACGGGTAACCGAGCCAGAGCTGCACCAGCAGCACCGCGATCCGGGCGGACCAGGTCTCGCCGAACCAGTCGACGCTCAGCCCGAACAGGTTGTTGACCAGGCCGAAGTCGGTGTTGAACATGTCCCGCCAGACCAGCAGCATCGCGAACGACGGCATGGCGTACGGCAGGATCAGCAGCACCCGGTACAGGTTGGTGCCACGCATCCGGGGCGAGTGCAGGGCCAGCGCGATGCCCAGGCCGAGCAGGAACGTGAAACCGGTCGAGCCGATCGCGAAGGCGAAGTTCCAGAGCAGCGTGCCGAAGAACGGGCCGGAGATGTTCGGGTCGGTCAGCACCCGGCCGAAGTTCTCCAGGCCGACGTTGACCTTCCAGCCCTGGGCGAGCCGCTCGCCGTCGGCGGCGACGAACGAGCCGACCGACTCGTCGGCGGTCCAGGTCCTGCCACTCTCGCTGTCCTTGACGCAGTCGCAGGACTCGTCGTAGGCGCGGACCGCGGTCCCCTCGTACGCCCGGGTCAGGCCGGAGGAGCGCAGCGCGCCGCCGGCCGTCGGCACCACCAGGTCGGTGATGTCCTTGCTGCGGGCGCTGGCCTGGCCGAAGTTCAGGATGGTGTAGCCCTCGGCGGCGGTGACCTTGCCGCCCGTCGCCACGGTGACCTGGCCGGGGTCGAGTTCCTTGAGTCCCTCGGCGTCCCCGACCGAGACGGTGCCGCTCTTCGGGTCGGTCACCAGGAAGACCAGCGGCCCGGTGGCCGGGTCGCCCTTGGTGGCGACGGAGAGGGGGTACTGGGCGGAGCCGGGGACCTGCTTCACCGACGAGCTCTGGATGGCGACGATCGCGTCGGACTTCTCGCCGCGGTGACCGTCGCCGAAGTTCGTGAAGGCGGTGCTGGCGGTGTAGAGCACCGGGAAGACCTGGAACACGATCAGGAAGATCGTGCCCGGGATCAGGTACTTGGCCGGGATGTGCCGGGGAGTCAGGTAGAGGTAGAACAGGGCGACCGTGGTCGCCACCAGGACGGCCAGGCCGACCCAGAGCTTCGCCTCGATGAGCGGGAAGGCCGCCCAGATCGCGATCCCGGCCACAAGGCCGAGCAGGACCACCTTGACGACGAGGCCGGTCAGGGTGATCGGCGCGTGATGCCGCGCGTCACGGGACTTGCGCGGGAGCCCGGAGCGGGCGGGCTCCCGGCCCGGGGTCTGCGTGGCAGACCCCGGGCCGGACAGCGACGCGCTCATTACTTGATCTGACCGGAGATCGTCTTGCCGGCGGCGGTGACGGTCTTGGTCGGGTCGGCGCCACCGATGACGGCGGCCTCGGCCTTGCCGAACGGGTCCCAGATCGCGGCCATGGCCGGGATCGCCGGGAGCACCTGGCCGTTCTTGCCGGCCTCGGAGAACTTGGCCAGGTCCGGGTCGGTGCCCTTGACCTGGTCGAAGGCGGCGGTCAGCGCCGGCGGACGCGGCTCGGCGTTGTACAGCGCCACGGCCAGGTCGGGCTTGGTCACGTAGTTGGTGACGAACTCCTGGGCCAGGGCCTTGTTCTTGCCCTTGGCGGCGACGTAGAACGACTGGACGCCCACGAACGGCTGGGCCTCCTTGCCACCGGCGAAGCCGGGGACCGGGGAGATGTCGTACTTGATGCCGGCCTTCTTGGCGTCGGCGATCGCCCACGGGCCGGAGACCAGGTAGGCGCACTTCTTGGCGGTGAAGGTGGCGATCGAGTTCTCGGGGGTGATGGAGCGCTTCAACGCACCGTCGCCCTTCTCACCGAGCTTGCCGATCTTCTGGAACGCCGCGATCGACTCCGGCTTGCCCACGCCCAGGTCCTTCGGGTCGTAGTCGCCGTTGGCGGCGGTGCCGAAGAGGTAGCCGCCGGCCGAGGTGTACAGCGGGTAGATGTGGTACGCGTCGCCGTTCTGTCCGGACTGGAGGCAGAGGATCTCGCTGGCCTTCTTCTCGGCCTTGAGCTTCTTGCCGGAGGCGACCAGGTCCTCGATCGTCTTGGGCGCCTCGGGGGCCAGCTCGGTGTTGCGGATGAGCGCGATGTTCTCGGTCGCGTACGGCACGCCGTAGACCTGACCGTTGAAGGTCACGGCCTTGACGGCGGTCTCGTTGAAGGCGCTCTTCTGCTCGGCGGCGAGCTGCACCGGGTCGATGGCGCCGTTCTGCACCAGGTTGCCGATCCAGTCGTGCGCGCCGACCACGACGTCCGGGCCGCTGCCCTGCTGGGAGGCGGTGACGAAGTTGGTCTGCAGGTCCTTGGAGACGGCCTGCACCTCGACGGTGACGCCGTTCTCCTGGCCGAACTTCTCACCGAACGGCTTCAGGGCCGCCGCCCGCTTGTCGTCGGCCCAGATGACGAGCTTGCCGCTCGCGGCCTTGGGGGAATCCTTGGCGGCCGGCTCGTCCTTGCTGTTGTCGCCGCAGCCGGACGCCGCGAGCGCCAGACCGAGAACGGCGACCACACCCGCGGTACGGATGCGCATCGGTACTCCTGTCGTTGTGGCGACCGCCGGGGGAAGGGCGGCCCGCCAGTGGGATCCTCTGTAAGTTCTTGCCAATCGGCGCTGCGGTGCCGCGCCGCTGCTCTCGCATGTTGCGGGGACGTTAGCAAGAGGTTGCAGGGAATGGAAGGGCTTGCAGGAGCGTACGCAAGAACTTGCCCGTGAGCTAAAGTTCCGCCATGCGCGCTCGACTGTCCGACATCGCCCAGCAGGCCGAAGTCAGCGAGGCCACGGTGTCGCGGGTGCTCAACGACCGCCCCGGCGTGGCCCCCGAGACCCGGCAGGCCGTCCTGACCGCCCTCGACGTGCTCGGTTACGAGCGCCCCGCCCGGCTGCGCAAGCGCAGCGCCGGGCTCGTCGGGCTGGTCGTCCCGGAGCTGGACAACCCCATCTTCCCGATGTTCGCTCAGGTCATCGAGTCGACCCTGGCCCAGAGCGGGTTCACCCCGGTGCTGTGCACCCAGACCCCCGGCGGGGTCACCGAGGACGAGTACGTCGAGATGCTGCTGGACCGGCAGGTCTCCGGGATCGTCTTCGTCTCCGGCCTGCACGCCGACACCGCCGCCAACCACGACCGGTACCGCGCGCTGATCGCCCGCCCGCTGCCCGTCGTGATGATCAACGGGTACGTCCCGAACGTCGCCGCCCCCTTCGTCTCCTGCGACGACGGCGAGGCCGCCGAGCTGGCCGTCGCGCACCTGGTCGCGCTCGGCCACCGCCGGATCGGCCTGATCACCGGCCCGGACCGGTTCGTTCCGGTGCAGCGCAAGGTGGCCGGCTGGCAGAGCGCGATGACCCGGCTCGCCGGCGCCGCCGAGCAGGACCTGGCCGAGCTGGCCGAGCTCTCGCTCTTCGGCGTGGAGGGCGGCGAGGCGGCCGCCGGCCGGCTCATCGAACGCGGGGTCACCGGCGTCGTCTGCGGCTCCGACCTGATGGCGCTCGGCGCGATCCGGGCGGCGCGGCAGCGCGGCATGTCGGTCCCGCAGGACCTCTCGGTGGTCGGCTACGACGACTCCCCGCTGATGGCCTTCACCGATCCGCCGCTGACCACCATGCGCCAGCCGGTCGCCGCGATGGCGGTCGCCGCGGTGCGGGCCCTGGTCGACGAGATCAACGGCCACGGCGCGCCGCACTCGGAGTACCTGTTCCGCCCCGAGCTGGTGGTGCGCGGCTCCACCGCGGTCGTCCGCGCG
>NZ_JAEVHN010000274.1:0-7916 GCF_016803375.1 Micromonospora sp. 4G55 | reverse complement strand
CCCCGCGCGTGATCAAGAAGTTCTGGTCAGGAATGGCCGCGCTGGAGACGCAAACTTCTTGATCACCGAGGCGCGGGGCGGCGGGCGGCGGAGGGCTGCCGGTGGGGGTCAGATGGTGCAGTTGACCAGGACGGGTTCGGGGTGGAGGGTGACGGCGAAGCGGGTGTGGACCGTGTCGCGGATGTCGCGGGCGAGGGCGACCAGGGCCGCCGTGCTGGCGGTGCCGGTGTGGTTGGTCAGGGCCAGGGTGTGCTTGCTGGAGATCGCGGTGCCCTCGGGACCGGGGTGGCCCTTGGCGAAGCCGGCCTTGTCGATCAGCCAGGCGGCGCTGACCTTCACCATGTCGCCCGGGCAGGGCCAGGAGGGCGGCTCGCCGAGGTCGGTGGCGCGTTCGCGCAGCAGCTCGTACGCCTCCTGGTCGAGCACCGGGTTGGTGAAGAACGAGCCCACCGACCAGGTGTCCGGGTCGGTGGCGTCGAGCACCATGCCCTTGCCGGCGCGCAGCTTCAGCACCGTCGCGCGGGCGTCGGCCAGCGGCACCCGGTCGCCCACCTCGACGCCGAGCGCCCGAGCCAGCTCGGCGTAGCGCACCGGGCCGGAGAGCGTCGAGCGGTGCAGCCGGAAGTCGACCGAGAGCACCACCCAGCGGTCGCTGTACTTGAAGATGCTGGACCGGTAGGCGAAGCCGCAGTCCGCCGCCTCGACCCGGCCGAGGCTGTCGTCGGCGCGGTCGTACACCTGGACGCCGGTAATGCTCTCGGCGACCTCCTGGCCGTACGCGCCGACGTTCTGGATCGGGGTGGCGCCGGCCGAGCCGGGGATGCCGGAGAGGCACTCCAGCCCCGACCAGCCGTTGTCCACGGTGGCGGCGACCAGGTCGTCCCAGGGCTCGCCGGCCTCGACCCGTACGGTGACGGTGTCGGCGTCCTCGGCGACCACCCGCAGCCCCCGCGACCGGACCAGCACGACCGTGCCGGGGAAGCCCTCGTCGCCCACGACGACGTTGCTGCCGCCCGCGAGGATGAGGACGGGCTCGTCCCGCTCCCGCGCCTGGCGCACGGTTCGTACGATTTCCTCGGCGCTGGTGGCGGTCTCCAGCCGGCCGGCGGGGCCGCCGAGGCGCAGCGTGGTGTATCTCGCCAGGGTGGCCGGGTCGGCGGGGTCGGCTCCGGTTGTCGGCTGGGCGTAGACGTCTGACACGCCTCTCACCCTAGGCTGAGGGGTAGCCGCGGCACCCACTGGTGGCCCGGTCACCCCCGGGAGGATTGCGATGAGCAGGTTGCACGGCACGAAGGACTTCTGGATCGGGGCGCTCCGGGTGGACGGCCCGGCGTTCGCCGCCGCGGTGGCCGAGGCGCCGCCCGAGACACCGGTGCTGTCCTGTCCGGGCTGGACGGTCGCCGACCTCACCCTGCACCTCGCCGGCATCTACCACTGGGTGCACTCGTTCGTCGGCTCCGGCGAGACCGCCCAGCCGGCCCGCCGGGACCGCCCGGAGCTGCCCAGCGGGGTGACCCCACTCCAGCTGTGGCAGCACGGGTACGACCAGCTGATGACCCTCTTCGACACCCTGGACCCGGAGGCGCCGGCGTGGAACTGGGCGCCGCAGCCGAAGAAGGCCGGCTTCTGGCCGCGCCGGATGGCGCACGAGACGGCGGTGCACCGCTGGGACGCCCAGCTCGCCATCGCCGCCGGTGAGCCGATCGAGGCCAAGCTCGCGGCGGACGGGATCAGCGAGGTGCTGGACACCTGGCTGCCGGCCGGGCGCCGGGCGGTGCCGGGGCAGTGGCACGGGGTGGTGCAGCTGACCGCGACCGACGCCGCACAGGACTGGTACCTGCGGCTGCGCGGCGAGGGGGTGGCCCTGCTCGACACCGCCACCGTCTTCGGCCACGAGGACCACCACGCCCGGGTCCAGGTCACCGGCACCGCCAGCGACCTGCTGCTCGCCCTCTGGGGTCGGATCGGGTACGACGCCCTCGGCGTCACCGGCGACCGCACCCTCCTGGACGGCCTGCGCACCGGCTGACCCCGCGCCGGACCTCCCGGTCCCACCCTGCGCTCTCCGCGAAGAGTGGCCATTCCCCGCGAATGGCCACTCTTCGCGTATCCGGGGGTCGTCAGGTCACGGCTCGGACGCGACGAGAGAGCGCTCTCTTGACACCGGTCCAGTGAGCCGCAACGCTGGCGTGAGAGCGCTCTCTCAGCCCCTCACGATCGCGTCAGGACCCTGGCTGCGGCTCGCTCACCAGCAGGTCCACCCGCTCCACCACCGATTGACCTGAGAGGAATCCGAGGAAGATGGGTACCTTTTCGCGCCGCCGTCTGGCGGCGTGGCCCTGGTGGCCACCACCGCCCTGCTCGGCACCGCCGCCTGCGCCGGCGAGGACGACTCCGCCAAGGACGGACCGATCACGCTGACCGTCGACGTGTTCGGCCAGTTCGGCTACGAGGAGCTCTACAAGGAGTACATGGCCAGCCACCCCGACGTGAAGATCGTCGAGCGGGGCACCGGCAGCAACCTCGACGAGTACTCGCCGAAGCTCACCCAGTGGCTCGCCGCCGGCAAGGGCGCCGGCGACGTGGTGGCCATCGAGGAGGGGCTGCTGGTCGAGTACAAGGCCAACCCGCAGAACTTCGTCAACCTGCTCGACCACGGGGCCGCCGACCTCAAGGGCAACTTCCTCGACTGGAAGTGGAACCAGGGGCTCACCGCCGACGGCAAACAGCTGATCGGCCTCGGCACCGACGTCGGCGGCATCGCGATGTGCTACCGCAAGGACCTCTTCGCCAAGGCCGGCCTGCCCACCGAGCGGGACGAGGTCTCCAAGCTCTGGCCGACCTGGCAGGACTACATCGCCACCGGCGAGAAGTTCAAGGCTGCCAACACTGGGGCGTCCTTCCTCGACGCGGCGACCAACACGTTCAACACGATCCTGCTCCAGACCGCCGGCAACACCTCCGGCTACAGCTACTACGACACCGGCGACAAGCTGGTGGTCGACAGCAACCCGGCCGTGAAGCAGGCCTTCGACACCACCGTGGACATCATCGACTCCGGCCTTTCCGGCAAGTACGGCTCCTGGTCGGAGGAGTGGGTCTCCGCCTTCAAGCAGTCGAAGTTCGCCACCATCGCCTGCCCCGCCTGGATGACCGGCGTCATCGAGGGCAACGCCGGCCCGGCCGCCAAGGGCAAGTGGGACATCGCCCAGGTCCCCGGCAACGGCGGCAACTGGGGTGGCTCATTCCTCGCCGTACCGAAGCAGAGCAAGCACCAGGCCGAGGCGATCGAGCTGGCCAAGTTCCTGACCAGCGCCAAGGGCCAGATCGGCGCGTTCAAGGCCAAGGGCCCGCTGCCGTCGTCGCCGCAGGCGCTCGACGACCCGGCGATCGTCGACTCGACGAACGCGTACTTCTCCGCCGCCCCGGTCGGCAAGATCTTCGGCACCGGCGCCAAGAGCTTGAAGCCGGTCTACATGGGCCCGAAGAACCAGGCCGTCCGCACCGAGGTGGAGAACGCGGTGCGCACCGTCGAGCTGGGCCAGCGCACCCCCGAGCAGGGCTGGAACGACGCCGTCAACAACGCGAAGAAGGCCGCCGCCAAGTAGCCCGAGCCAGGCGGGCGGGCGGGTTCGGCAACGCCGGTCCCGCCCGCCCGGCGGAGAAGGAGTCCACGGCATGGCCGTCCAGCTCGACGCGCGCCCCCCGGTCGTACCGGCGCCGCGCCACGCCCGCTCGAACCGGGGCAACCGCTCGCCCGGTTCGACACCCGGTACTCGCCCTACCTCTACATCGCCCCGTTCTTCCTGCTCTTCGCGGTCTTCGGGATCTACCCGCTGGTCTACACCTTCTGGGTCTCGCTGCACGACTGGGACCTGCTCGGGGTGGACCCCACGTTCATCGGGGCGCAGAACTACACCCAGCTGATGGCCGACCCCGACTTCTGGCACTCGGTGGTCAACACCCTCGGCATCTTCGTCATCTCGACCGTCCCGCAGCTGCTCCTCGCGCTGTGGCTGGCCAACCTGCTCAACCGGCACCTGCGGGCGCGGACGGGCTGGCGGATGGCGGTGCTGATCCCCAACGTCACCTCCACCGCCGCGGTGGCGATCGTCTTCGGCGTGCTCTTCGGCCGCGAGTTCGGCATGATCAACTGGCTGCTCGACGTCGTCGGGATCGACGGCATCGACTGGAAGGCCAACCGGTTCGCCTCCTGGGTGGCCATCTCGACCATGGTCGACTGGCGGTGGACGGGCTACAACGCGCTGATCTTCCTGGCCGCGATGCAGGCCATCCCGCGCGACCTGTACGAGTCCGCCTCCATCGACGGTGCCGGCCGGGCCCGGCAGTTCTGGTCGATCACCGTGCCGCTGCTCAAGCCGACGATCATCTTCGCGGTCATCATCTCCACCATCGGCGGGCTCCAGCTCTTCACCGAGCCCCGCCTCTTCAACTCCGGCACCAACGCGATCCGGGGCGGGCCGCTGCGCGAGTCGCAGACGGTGACCATGTACATGTTCGAGAACGCCTTCGCGCCGCACTACAACTTCGGCTACGGCTCCGCCATCGCCTGGCTGCTCTTCGCGCTGATCGCGGTGGTCGCGGCCATCAACGTGCTGGTCCTGCGCCGCCTCGGCGGCGGCGGGCGCAAGGAGGAATCCCGATGACCCGACTCTGGTCGGCCGGCCGGCTCACCTACGCGGCACTGACCCTCACCGCCCTCCTGTCGATCTTCCCGATCTACTGGATGTTCGTGGTCGCCAGCCGCACCAGCGACGCGATGGGCGAGGTGCCGCCCCCGGTCACCCCCGGCGGCAACCTGGGCGCGAACATCGCCCGGCTCTTCGCCAACACCGACGCGTACTTCCTGACCGGCCTGGTGAACTCCACGATCGTGGCGGTGTCGGTCACTGTCTCGGTGGTCTTCTTCTCCACCCTGGCCGGGTTCGCCTTCGCCAAGCTGCGGTTCCGTGGGCGCAACGCGCTGCTGATGATCATCATCGCGACGATGATGGTGCCCACCCAGCTCGGCGTCATCCCGCTGTACATGCTGATGACGAAGCTGAACTGGAACGACCGGCTGCCGGCCGTGATCGTGCCGGCGCTGGTGACCGGCTTCGGGGTCTTCATGATGCGCCAGTACGCCGGCCAGGCGGTCAGCACCGAGCTGATCGAGGCCGCCCGGATGGACGG
Organism: Micromonospora sp. 4G55; assembly: GCF_016803375.1. Lineage (NCBI taxonomy): Bacteria > Bacillati > Actinomycetota > Actinomycetes > Micromonosporales > Micromonosporaceae > Micromonospora > Micromonospora sp. 4G55. Next base: position 2,723 of record NZ_JAEVHN010000274.1, on the reverse strand, counting down.
CTGCAACACCGCGCGGATCTACTGGAACGTGGTGCTGCCCGCGCTGCGCCCCGCCGCCGCCGTCCTCGGCCTGCTCACCTTCATGACCACCTGGAACGACTTCCTCTGGCCGTACGCGGTGCTCAACGACCCGGAGAACCCGACCGTGCAGCTGTCGCTGCGGGCTCTGTCGGACGGGTACTACCAGGACATGTCGCAGGTGTTCACCGGTACGGCCATCGCGACCCTGCCCCTGCTGCTGGTGTTCATCGTGTTCGGCCGCCAGATCATCGGCGGCATCATGGAAGGTGCGGTCAAGGCGTGAGTGAGCTGCGTTTTCCCGAGGGCTTCGTCTGGGGCGCCGCCACCGCGGCGTACCAGATCGAGGGCGCGGTCCACGACGACGGTCGCGGCCCGTCGATCTGGGACACCTTCAGCCGTACGCCCGGGAAGGTCTTCCAGGGGCACACCGGCGACGTCGCCTGCGACCACTACCACCGGTACGCCGACGACGTGGCGCTGATGGCCGAGCTGGGGCTGCGGGCGTACCGCTTCTCGGTGGCCTGGCCCCGGATCCAGCCGGACGGCACCGGCCCGGTCAACCCCCGTGGGCTGGACTTCTACGACCGGCTCACCGACGCGCTGCTCGACCGGGGCGTCGACCCGATCGTCACGCTCTACCACTGGGACCTGCCCCAGGCCCTGCAGGACCGGGGCGGCTGGACCAACCGGGACACCGCCGAGCACCTCGCCGACTACGCCGTCGCCGTGCACAGCCGGCTCGGTGACCGGGTCCGCACCTGGACCACGCTCAACGAGCATGGTGCTCGGCGTACCTCGGGTACGGCAACGGGGTGCACGCGCCGGGCGAGCGGGACGCGGGGGCAGCCTTCGCCGCCGTACACCATCTCCTGCTCGGGCACGGCCTGGCGGCCCGCGCGCTGCGCGCGGCCGGCGCGCCGACCCTCGGGATCACCCTCAACCCGGCCGACGTGCAGCCCGCCGACCCGGCCAGCGCCGCCGACGTCGCCGCCGCCCGGCTGGTCGACGGCCTGCACAACCGGATCTTCCTCGACCCGCTGACCGGCGCCGGCTACCCCGACGACGTGCTGGCGCACCTCGGCCGGCTGGTGGAGCCGACGTTCATCCGGGACGGCGACGAGAAGCTCATCGCCGCACCGACCGACCTGCTCGGGGTGAACTACTACGCCCCGACCTACGTCGCCGGCCGGCCGGACGCCGCCGGCGGCGGCGGGGCGTACCCGGGCACCGAGGGCGTGGTGGAGTTCCTGCCGCCCACCGGCCCGCTGACCGACATGGGGTGGATGATCGAGGCGACCGGGCTGACCCGGCTGCTGGAGCGGATCGCCCGGGACTACCCGGGTCTGCCGATGCTGATCACCGAGAACGGCGGCGCCTTCCCGGACAAGCCCGGCGCCGACGGCCCGGACGGTCTCGGCCAGGTGATGGACACCGACCGGATCGCCTACCTCGACGGGCACCTGCGGGCGGCGCACCAGGCCATCGCCCGGGGGGTGGACCTGCGCGGCTATCTCGTATGGTCGTTGCTGGACAACTTCGAGTGGGCCGAGGGCTATCGGAAGCGGTTCGGGATCGTCCACGTCGACTACCTGACCCAGCGGCGCACACCGAAATCAAGCGCCCGGTGGTACCAGGAGGTGATCTCCCGGAACGGGCTGTGACGAGGTGGTGGTGACGGGGATGACGACCGCGCAGCGACCGACCCTGGAGGCGGTCGCCCGCCGGGCCGGGGTGTCCCGGGCGACCGTGTCCCGGGTGGTCAACGGCTCCACCACCGTGGCCGAGCCGATCCAGGAGGCGGTCCGCCGGGCCGTGGCCGAGCTGGGGTACGTGCCGAACCTGGCCGCCCGCAGCCTGGTCACCCAGCGGACCGACTCGGTCGCCCTGGTCATGCCCGAGGAGGCCACCCGGGTCTTCTCCGACGACCAGGTGTTCCCGGGGATCATCCGCGGGGCGGCCCAGGAGCTGGAGGCGGCCGACAAGCAGTTGGTGCTGATGCTCGCCGGGTCGGCGGCCGGTCACGAACGGGTCGAGCGGTACACCACCGGCCGGCACGTCGACGGGGTGCTCTTCGCCTCGCTGCACGGGGCCGACCCGCTGCCCGGCACCCTGACCCGGCTCGGCATCCCGGTGGTCTGCGCCGGCCGCCCGCTCGACGGCGCGCGGGTGCCGTACGTCGACGTCGACAACGTCGGCGGGGTGACCCGGGCGGTACGGCACCTGATCGAGAACGGTCGCCGCCGGATCGCCAGCATCGCCGGCCCGCAGGACATGATCGCCGGCATCGAGCGGCTCACCGGCTACCGGGAGACGGTCACCGCCGCCGGGCTGCCGGAGCTGGTCGCGTACGGCGACTTCACCCGGGAGTCCGGGGCGGCGGCCATGCACCAACTGCTCACCGCGCACCCCGACCTGGACGCGGTCTTCGCCGCCAGCGACCTGATGGCGCACGCCGCCCTGCGGACCCTGCGCGAGGCGGGGCGGCGGGTGCCGGACGACGTCGCGGTGATCGGCTTCGACGACATCGAGACGGCGGCCTACACCGAGCCGCCGCTGACCACGGTGCGCTGGGAGATCGTGGAGCTGGGGCCGGGAGATGACCCGGCAGTTGCTGCGGCTCGCCGCGTGCGAGGCGATCGAGGAGTCGGTGATCCTGCCGACCGAGCTGGTGGTGCGCGAGTCCGCCTGACCGGGCACGGCGG
>NZ_JAEVHN010000273.1:0-7924 GCF_016803375.1 Micromonospora sp. 4G55 | reverse complement strand
GCGGGTGACCACCGTGGCGGCCGGCCTGCTCGTCTTCGCCGTGCTGGTGGCGCCGAACCGGCTCGACCAGCTCGGCCCCGCCGCGTTCCTGCGCATCCCGGTCGAGGGGCTGGTCGCCGCCGCGCTGCTGCTGGTGCTGCGCGGCGTGGCCCGGCGGGCGGTGGCGGTGCTGTGCGGCGTCGCGCTCGGGCTGCTCGCCGTCGTCAAGCTGCTCGACATGGGCATGTCCGCCAGCCTCGCCCGCCCCTTCGACCTGGTCCTCGACTGGGTCCTGCTGGACGACGCGTACGGCTTCGTCCGCGACTCCGTCGGCCGGGCCGGCGCGGTCGGCGCGATCGTGGCGCTGGTCGCCGCGGTCGGCGCGCTGCTGGTGCTGACCACCCGGTCGGTGCTCCGGCTGACCCGGCTGGTGGCCCGGCACGACCGGCGGGCGGTCCGGGTGCTTGCGGGGTGTGCCGCGGTCTGGGTCGCCGGCGCGACGATCGGCGTGCCGGTCGCCGACTCGGGGACGTCCAGGCTGGTCGGCCAGCATGTCGGTCAGGTGGGTGCCGGGCTGCGGGACCGGGAGGCCTTCGCCGCCGAGGCCGCCGCGGACGCCTTCCGCGACACCCCGGGCAACCAGTTGCTCACCGCCCTGCGTGGCAAGGACGTGATCGTCGCGTTCGTGGAGAGCTACGGCCGGGACGCGGTGCAGGACCCGGAGTTCGCCCCGCAGGTCGGCGCGGTGCTCGACGGCGGTACGCGCCGGCTCGCCGAGCGGGGCTTCCACGCCCGCAGCGGCTTCCTCACCTCACCCACCGCTGGCGGGGGGAGTTGGCTGGCGCACGACACGCTGCTGTCCGGGGTCTGGGTGGACAACCAGCAACGCCACCTCAGCCTGCTGGCCGGCGACCGGCTCACCCTCAACGGCGCGTTCCGGCGGGCCGGCTGGCAGACGGTGGGGGTGATGCCGGCGGCGACCCAGCCCTGGCCGGAGAAGACCTTCTTCGGCTTCGACCGCTACCACGACGCGGCCGGGCTCGACTACCGCGGCCCGAAGTTCAACTACGCGCCCATGCCCGACCAGTACACGCTGGCCACCTTCCAGCGGCGGGAGCGGGCCACGCCGGGGCACGCGCCGATCATGGCGGAGATCCCACTGATCTCCAGCCACTCACCCTGGGCGGCGATCCCCCGGATGCTCGACTGGGATCACGTCGGCGACGGATCGATCTACCGCCGGCCGACCTCGGTGGCCGTGAACCCGAAGGACGTGGTGGGGCGCAGCGCCACCGAGGTCCGCACCGGCTACCGGCGCTCCATCGAGTACTCGCTGAACAGCCTGATCTCCTACGTGGAGACGTACGGCGACGACGAGCTGGTGCTGGTCTTCCTCGGCGACCACCAGCCCGCGCCGGTGGTGACCGGGGAGAACGCCGGCCGGGACGTGCCGATCACCATCGTGGCCCACGATCCGGCCGTGCTGGCCCGGGTCGCCGCCTGGGGCTGGGACGAGGGGCTGCGGCCCGGCCCGAGCGCGCCGGTCTGGCGGATGGACACCTTCCGGGACCGATTCCTCAGCACCTTCGGCCCGCAGCCACCGGCCGGGGCGGCCACCCCGCCGCCCCGCTGAGCCCGAAGGGAAGGAGCTTCGGCGACGCGCGCCGCATAAGCTGACCGACCCAGAGGACATCGACAGACAGGGGCACCGTGGGCAGCCGATCGAAAGTCGTCCAGGCTGCTGCGGGTGCCACCCTGACGGTCATCGCTCACAGCTGGTTCGGCGTGGCCGCCGCGAATGCACTGTGGATCGGCAGGGATTCGCCCGGCGAGTGGACCTTCTACCTCGTCGGAGCCGGCTGTCTTCTGCTACCGGTCACCGTGGCCGCGGGCTGGATCCTGACCCGCTTCCCACGGACCAGGCACCTCGGGCGGGGTGCGCTCGTGGGGACAGCGACAGTGGCCGTCCTTGCCGCAGCGGCGGCGGTGACGGGGTGGGCGCCGCCGTGGATCAGCGAAGGCTGGACCGGCACCGGCTGGAAATGACGACGAGGGGGGCGGGCACACCCACCCGGCCCCCGCCGCGACACCCGTCAGCCGTCGACCGGGATACGGCCGGCGGCGCAGGTGTTCGGCAGGCCCAGCGCCTCGTCGACCCGGCCCAGCACGGCCGCGTCGTCCACCCCGACCCCGCGCAGCAGGTCGATGGCGGTGGCCCGGATCTGGCCCACGATCATGATCAGTGGCAGCGGCGGGTCGGTCCGGAGCATCCGGGCGGCGAGGCGTACCGCCTCCAGGGCGGCGTGGTCGGCGCGTTCCGCGTGCCGGTCCGCGTCGGAGTGTCCACCCAGGTCGGTGGAGAGGGCGTCGGCGGCGGCGCGCACCGCCTCGCCGAGTGCCCGAATCGCCTCGCCCAGCTCGGGCGGGGCCGGCGTGCCGAGCCGGGTCAGCGTCACGCCGTTGCGGGCCAGCACCCGGATGTTGCGTACCGCGTAGTCGAGCTGGTGGCAGGTGGCCTCGACCTCCGCCACCTGGTCGAGGTGGCGGCGCTTGCGGACCCGCAGCCGCAGCGACTCGCTGCAGGCCTGCACGGCGACGCGGAAGCGGTCCACGCAGCCGTCCACCTCGCGGGCCCGGTCCAGCGCCGCGCGGGCGGCCTCCTCGTCGGCGTCAGCCAGGGCCCGGTCGATCCGGTCGAGCAGGTCGGCCAGGTCGCCGTAGGTGCGCCGGGCCTCGGCGACGAGCGGGCCGAGCGGATCGCGGGCCACCATGAGCTGGCTGGCGGCCAGCGCCACCGCGCCGCCGATCAGCGCGTCGACGAACCGGAACGGCACCAGCCCGCCGCCCTGCGGCGCGGCCACCGCCACCAGGTAGAGGGCGGAGACGGCGGCCTGGACGGTGAGGGTGCTGCTCGCCCCGATGGTGAGCATGAGGCCGATGGTCAGCAGCAGCACGAGGAAGACGGTGCCGGTGCCGGGGCCGAGTGACTGCACGGCCAGGTCGGCGGCGAGCACCCGGCGCCACCCCGAGCACCATCTCGACGGTCTGCCGCAGTCGCTTCCCGCGCGCCTCGCCGAGCACGATCAGCGCGGCGCTCGGCGCGAAGAACGGATCCGGGTGGCCGATCAGCCGGGCCGCGACGATCCACGCGACGGTGGCCGCCGCGGCCGCCTCCAGCGCCGTCCGCCAGCCCTGCCGCAGCCGGCCGACGGCGGACCCCGCCCACTTCCGGGCCATGCCCGCCATCGCGACTCCTCCGGCCGTACACCGGATCTTGGCGTCCGGTCAGGACGTCGGCACTACCCGCGAGACTGCGTCCGGCAAACGTGGACGGCGGGTGGCGGGCACCACCAGCGGCGTGCCGGTCTCCGGGTCCTCGACGATCCGGCACGGCAGCCCGAACACCTCCTGGACCAGGTCGGCGGTGACCACCTCGCGCGGGTCGCCCTCGGCGACCACCCGGCCGTCGCGCATGGCGATCAGGTGGGTGGCGTAGCGGGCGGCGTGGTGCAGGTCGTGCAGCACCGCCACCAGCGTCCGGCCCTGCTCCTCGTGCAGCCGGGCGCAGAGGTCCAGCACCTCGATCTGGTGGGCGACGTCCAGCCAGGTGGTCGGCTCGTCGAGCAGGAGCAGCGGCGTCTGCTGGGCCAGCGCCATGGCGATCCAGACCCGCTGCCGCTGCCCGCCGGAGAGCTCGTCGACCGGCCGGTCGGCCAGCTCGGCGACGCCGGTGGCGGCCATCGACTCGGCGACCACCCGTTCGTCCTCCCGCGACCACTGCCGCAGCAGCCCCTGGTGCGGGTACCGGCCGCGGGCGACCAGGTCGGCCACCGTGATGCCGTCCGGCGCCACCGACGACTGCGGCAGCAGGCCGAGGGTACGGGCCACCGCCCGGGACGGCAGCGCGTGGATGTCTCGCCCGTCGAGCAGCACCGTCCCGGCGCGCGGCCGCAGCGTCCGGGCCAGGGCCCGCAGCAGCGTCGACTTGCCGCAGGCGTTCGGCCCGATCACCACGGTGAACGACCCGTCCGGTACGGCCACCGACAGCCCCTCCGCGACGATCCGCCGCTCGTACGCCAGGGTCAGCCCGACCCCGTTCAGGCGTGGGTTTCCCGACACGTGAGCTCCCTCAGTTCCGTCCGGCCCGCCGCGCGGCGAGCAACCACACCAGGTACGTCCCGCCGAGCACGCCGGTCACCACGCCCACCGGCAGTTGCTGGCCGGCGAGGGCGCGCTGCGCCACCAGGTCCGCCCCGACCAGCAGCACCGCACCGGTGAGCGCCGAGGCCACCAGGTTCGGCCCCGGCGCGCGGGTGAGCCGGCGGGCCAGGTGCGGGGCGGTGAGCGCCACGAAGGAGACCGGCCCGGCGGCGGCCGCCGCGACGGAGGCGAGCAGCACCGCCGCGCCGAGCAGCACCTGCCGGACCCGGGTCACCGGCACGCCCAGCGCGGTCGCGGTCTCGTCGCCCAGCTCCACCATGGCCATTGCCCGGCCACCGGCGAGCACCACCGGGGTGAGCGCCGCGAGAACGCCGAGCAGCGGCACCGCCTGCGACCAGCCGCGCCCGTCCAGGCTGCCGGTGAGCCAGAGCACCGCCCGCGCGGCGTCCATCAGCGGCGCCCGGGTGAGCAGCCAGCCGTTGACGCCGGTGAGGATCGCCGTGACGCCGATGCCGACCAGCACGAGCCGGTGACCGGCCAGGCCCCGGTTGCCGGCGACGGCCCGGATGAGCAGGCCGGTGCAGAGCCCGCCGGCCAGCGCCGCGCCGGAGAGCGTCAGGCTGCTGCCGCCGAGCACCACGACGATGAGCCCGCCGGTCGCCGCTCCCTGGGTGATGCCGAGCACGTCGGGGCTGCCCAGCGGATTGCGCAGCAGCGTCTGGACCACCGCGCCGGACAGTGCGAGGGCGGCCCCGACGCCGAGCGCGGTGACCAGCCGGGGCAGCCGCAGTTCGCCGACGATGAACTCCTCGGCCGCGGTGCCGCCCCCGGTCAGCGTGCGCAGCACGTCGGCCGGGCTCATCGGGTAGTCGCCGCCGCCCACGGCGAGCACGCCGAGGCCGACGGCGAGCAGCACCGCGGTGGCGACGACCACCAGCGATCGGGGACGCCAGCGCAGCGACCGGCCACCGGGGGTGCGGAGCACGGTCATCGCCGGGCCACCAGACGCAGGAAGAGCGGGCCGCCGAGCACGGCGGTGACCAGGCCGACCTGGAGTTCGCCGGGGCGGCCCAGCATGCGGCCGAGCACGTCGGCGCCGAGCAGCAGGACGGGCGCGTACAGCGCGCAGGCGGGCAGCAGCCAGCGCAGGTCCGGCCCGGTCAGCACGCGGACCAGGTGCGGCACGAGCAGCCCGACGAAGACGATCGGCCCGCAGGCGGCGGTGGCCGCGCCGCAGAGCAGCGTGACCGCCGCGATGGCGCCGCCGCGCACCAAAGCCGGCCGGGCGCCGAGCGCCCGCGCGGTGTCGTCGCCCAGGGCCAGCGCGTTCAGTGACCGCGCGCCGGCCAGGGCGACCAGCAGGCCGGCCAGCACGAAGGGCGCCACGGTACGCAGGTGGCGAACTCGGCGTTGGCCAGCGAGCCGACCGTCCAGAACCGCAGCCGGTCCAGCGAGGCGGAGTTGAGCAGCATGACGGCGCTGACGTAGGAGTAGAGCACCGCGTTGAGCGCCGCCCCGGCCAGCGCGAGGCGGTCCGGGGTGGCCCGCCGGCCGCCGCCGACGGCGTACACCGCGACGGTGACGGTGGCGGCGCCGAGCAGGGCGAACCAGATCCAGCCGCCGGCGGTGCCGACGCCGAGCAGGGCGGTGGCGGAGGCGACCGCGGCCGCCGCGCCGGCGTGATGCCGAGCAGTCCCGGGTCGGCCAGGGGATTGCGGGTGAGCGTCTGCATCAACGCCCCGGCCACCCCGAGCGCCGCGCCGGCGACCAGGCCGAGCAGTGTGCGGGGCAGGCGCATCCGGTGCACCACCGCGTGTTCGGGGGAGGCGGCGGAGACCAGGCCGTCCCAGACCTCGGCGGGGGAGAGCGGTCGGGCGCCGACGGCGATGCTCAGCACCGCGACGACGAGCAGGAGCAGCAGCCCGGCAGCGAGCGCCGCGGCCGGGCCGGCGCGACGGGTGGGTGGCGCCGGCGCCGGGGCGGCGGCGAGCGTGGTGACGGACAGGGTCGGCTCCGGGGGGAAACGGCATGGCACCGGTTGACTTCGGGTTAGGTTAGGTTAACCTAACCCCGCCATCGCGGATCATCGCGGTCCGGTCCTGATCGAAAGACGTCATCATGCCTGCTTCCATGTCCGCCCGCGGACTCTCCCGCCGGGGCCTGCTCGCCGCTGGCGGCGCCACTCTCGCGACCCTCCTCGTCGGCTGCGGCCAGGCCGACAAGCCCGGCTCCACCAGTGCCAAGGGCTCGACCGGCCCCTGGTCGTTCACTGACGACCGCAACCAGAAGATCGAGCTGGCGAGCACCCCGACCCGGGTCGTCGCCTTCACCGGGGTTGCCGCCGCGCTGGTCGATTTCGGACTCGACTCGCAGATCGTCGGCGTGTTCGGCGAGACCACCCGCAGCGACGGCTCGGTCGACCCGCAGGCCGGCGGCCTCGACGTCGACCGGGTCACCGTGCTCGGCAACGTCTGGGGCGAGTTCAACGTCGAGAAGTACGCGGGGCTGCGCCCCGAACTGCTGGTCACCCACATGTACGACCCGGGCGCCTTCTGGTACGTGCCGGACGAGAGCCGCGACAAGATCCTCGCCCTGGCGCCCAGCGCCACGGTCACCACCGCCCGGGTGCCGATGACCCGGCCCATCGAGCGGTACGCGGAACTCGCCCGCTCCCTCGGCGCCGACCTGAACGCGAAGAAGGTCACCGACGCCAAGGCGCGCTTCGAGGCCGCCGCCGAGTCGGTCCGCCAGGCGGTCAAGGCCAACCCCGGCATCCGGGTGCTCGCCGCCTCCGGCAGCCCCGACCTGTTCTACGTCTCCAACCCCAAGGTCAGCACCGACCTGATGTACTTCGCCGAGCTGGGCGTCGACATCGTGGTGCCGAACAAGCTCGCCACCGGCGACTACTTCGAGAGCCTGAGCTGGGAGAACGCCGGCAAGTTCCCCGCCGACCTGATCCTGCTCGACAACCGGTCGACCGCGTTGCAGCCCAAGGACCTCGCGGCCAAGCCCACCTGGCAGCAGCTGCCCGCCGTCCGCGCCAACCAGGTCACCGGGTGGGACGCGGTGCCCCGCTTCTCGTACGCGGGTGCGGCGCCGCTGCTGGAGAACCTCGCCACCGCCATCCGGTCCGCCAAGCGGGTCGGCTGACGCCGTGACGACCGGCACCGCGACCCCCGTCGCCCTGCGCTACCGCTTCTACCAGGCCCAGGTCCGGCACACCCGGCGTATCGGCGCCTCGCTGATCCGGGTCACCCTGACCGGCGAGGAGCTGGCCGCGTTCGCCGGCGGCGGCCGGGACCAGAGCGTCTCGCTCTTCCTGCCCCACCCGGGCCAGCCGGAGCCGGTGGTTCCGCTCGACGCCGGGGACGACTGGTACGCGCGCTGGCGGGCCACCGACCCGGCGATCCGCGCCGTGATGCGCTCCTACACCATCAGCGGACAGCGGCCGGAGACGGCCGAGGTGGACGTCGACTTCGTCCACCACGGCGACAGCGGCCCGGCCACCCGGTGGGCGGGCCGGGCCCGGCCGGGGGACCGGATCGTCCTGCTCGGACCCGCGGAGCGGGACAACCGCAGCGTCTGCTTCCGGCCCCCCGCCCGGCACCGACCACGTCCTGCTGGCCGCTGACGAGACGGCGCTGCCGGCCGCCGCCGGCATCCTGGCCTGGCTGCCCGCCGGCGCCACCGTCCGGGCGTGGATCGAGGTGCCGGACGCCGCCGACGTGCGCGGAACTGCCCCACCGTGGCGAACGCGGAGGTGCGCTGGCTGGTCCGGGGCACC
>NZ_JAEVHN010000272.1:0-7931 GCF_016803375.1 Micromonospora sp. 4G55 | reverse complement strand
GGTCGAGGTCACACCGGCGTCAGCCTTCCGCACCGCGTCCGGCCACAGAGGACAGGGTCACCACCGTTTCTGCGCCAGAGCCGTTCGTTTGACAGACCCTCCGTTGGCAGCACCGGCTCGGCGACCCGGCCCGCAAGCGAAGTGATCACCGTCAGACCGGGCTGGGCGTTCAGACGGGCCGCGAGGTCGCGACCCTCGCGGGTCCCGCCAGGATGAGAACCGGCATCTCACCTCCCGTTCTGACGATCGGAGCCGATTGTGCCGCAATCTGGAGCAACGCCAGGGCGACGACGGGGTTGGCAGTCGTCTCGTCCGGGAATGTCCCGGCTGGTGCGTGGTAAGGGTGGGCGGCAAGAGCCCTGGCCCAGTCGTCGCATCACCACTCGCTCACCGACCCGAGCTCCGCGTCCGCTTGAACTAACGGCTGAAGGATGCTTCACCGCCGTTCGCTTGCTTGACCGCCGACTCGCTCGTGACTACGAGACGTGACCAGAACACTCCCGAGCCCACATCGACCGTATGCGCGCTCCCTCACGACGACTCGTCGGTCCACCGGGTCGTGCACCTGGCGGAAGTTCTTCCCGAGACGGGAAGGGACACCACAAGTGCCGTCCCTTCCGTTCCAGAGCAAGGCCTCCGGTGGTCTTCATCGCGTCAGACCGCCGGCGCTACCCGTCGTCCAAGGGCGTGCGACGAGGAGATCGGCTTGCAGGCACGCAAGGGACTTGATCTCAGCCACACACTACTCAAGCCGCGCTTCAAAGCGTTCCTGCGATCTTCTCAATTAGCGAGCGCTGCTTATCGAACGGAGCCCGGCTACTTACCATGATTTCGACTGCCGCTTTACGGGCAACCAAGGTGTTCACCGGTTTGGTTGTACCCACGCCCCCAAGGCTGCTTGAGAAGGCTTCATCGAGCAAACCGTCAACTTGGGCGGTCGGCTGTCCCGAGCTTTCGAACCCCGCCCGGCCTTGAGCGAAGGCTGCCGCGCTGCTGTTCAGCTGAAAGCGCACGAGGGTCCCGGAGTTATAGCGACAAAGAATGACGGTACCGTTGACGGTACGCTCGGCCTCATCGGGCGTTGCCGCCAACGTCGCAGCAATCAGATCCGGTCCCGGACACTCCGGCGGAGCTGCCTCGGCTTTCGGCGTGCCTGGCGCGTGGCTAGTCGCTTTCGGCGTGCCTGGCGCGTGGTTCGTCGTTGGTTGGGCGCACGCCGCCGTCGTCAGAATCGATCCAGCAAGGGCCAACGCGAGACATGCAATGCGGCTGGGATACATGGGGCAATCTCCTCCATGACGGGGATGGTGTGACCTTTCCAAGTTCAGCTCGGCTTAGTCGCCTAGGGCCCTGCCCCTCGGAACCCTCGCCATTAGGGTGTCGGGACAGCTGTTTCCGATCTCAAGACCTGGCGCCTCCCTGATTCTTCCGCAGGCGTTTTGACTGGTTCCAGTCAGGTGCATGAAGGTGCAGCGCAGCCACGTGACAGCCGCGCCACCAGCCGATCATGCCTTTACCGAAGTATGGCGTCCTGAGGAGTTGGTACTCAATCTCCTACCGGTCTCCATCGACGGGACCTTCAAGCGACGATAGGCATGCGCGTGCCGCGAGTATCGTCGGGTTATCGGGTCTCAACGAGAGCCATCGCAAGCGCGGGTGAGGGCGGGAGCAACTCGAGCAGCGACGCCTCTCGGGCAGAGCCGGGGGTGCTGTGCTTGGACGCCGGCGAGGGTCCCAGGAGCTTCACGCGGCGTCTTGCCCAGGGCTGGCCGTCTAGGGCGTGGCCCGCCGATCTTGAAATGGTTGATCGTTCACGATGTGCCGTGGTGCGTCGTGGTGAGTGACCAATGAGGTCGCGCACCCAACTGACGCCTTTGGTCGACAACATCGCCCGGGTCAACAGCATCCGCGGCCGCCCCCGGCAGCGGCCCGATCGGCTCTACGCTGACTGAAGTTACGACTACGGCTGCTACCGCCAGGGCCTGCGAGCCAAGGGCATCGCCGCGGTCATTGCCCGACACGGCTCCGGCCTCGGTACCCGACGCCGCCTGCGTCCAGTAGGAGACCTCGTCACGCGCCACGCCGCCGTTTGGTGGCGATCTTGACGGCGACGGCGTCGGCTGCCTCGCGATGCAGGCGTTTGACCACGCTCTGGTAGGTGTCTCGGGTGAGTGTGGTGGTGGAATGCCCGAGTTGGTCGGAGACGACTTTGATGTCGACGCCGGCGTCGAGGGCGAGGGTGGCGGCGCCGTGGCGCAGGTCGTGCAGTCGGATGGGTGGCAGCCCGGCTTTCTTGACGAGGCGGCGGAAGCGCTGAGTGACCGAGTTGGGGTGCCATGCTCTGCCGTCGGGGCGGACGAAGAACAGCCCGGTGTCGGGCCAGTCCTTCCCGGCGGAGAGACGCCAGGCGGCGCGGCGGGCCTTGTAGGCGGTGAGGACGGCGACGGTGTCGGGGTCGAGGATGACCTCGCGGTTGCCGGCGTCGCTCTTGGGCCGTTTCTGGTGGGTTTCGTAGCCGTGGGTGGCGATCTGGTTGACGATGCTGACCTCGCCTCTGTTGAGGCGGACTTCGGCGTCGAGGAGACCGCGTGCCCTACCTGGGGCGGTGACAGCGCTGGTCGCCAGCGGAGGATGTGCAGCCCGCTCGCGCACGATCATGCCGCCGCTTCGTCCCGGCTGATTCTTGAACGGTCTGCTGCCGCAGAGCGACTATCAGCGGCCGCAGCAGGTGCACGTTCCATCTGAGACCGGCCCGAGCACAACGCGGAAGGACTCTGCAGCAACCTTCTTCTCGCGTTGCTGCACTGCGGTGCTCCTGTTGTAGCTATTCCATTCGTCAACGAGTTCCTGTTGTTGTTGCGGGTTAAGATTGAGAATTCCTCGCCATACCAACAATGTACGCTGGTCCATCGAGTTGCACCCTTTCTCGCTCGGCTAGAAGTTTCCGCAAGTGTCACAGTCAGAAGGCTTGAGTGAGGTCGGCATTTGCTTGCAGGTCGCGCAGCGTTGTTGATAGTGACGCAGGGCCGCTCGCATGCCCCTACGCTTTTCCTTCTCAGCCGGGTTCTGCCGCGTGTCAAGCGCTCGACGGTTGTGGTCGTCGGCGAGAACTAGACCGAATTGCGTCTTGAGTTGGCCGACTGGGATGCGGCCGCCAAGCAGCTCGTCGTATCGGCGCACTAGATCGTTATTCACGGTCACCGACTCGTTGGCATGGGCGTGTTGGTCCACCCACCCAGCAATCAGCGACCATAGGGACACGGCAATCTGCCCGAGCAGGACGGTCGCTCCGACAATGCCGACGATAGAGAGCCACTCAATATCCGGACCGAAGGACATGACGGTAGCGCCAACCAGGAGTGGCACCGCGATGCCAATGTAGTTGAGGATGTTCAGCTTCTTGCGTAGCCGCGCAGCCCGCCGCTGGAAGATATCCGCCGTCCCGAACGCATACAACCGGTTGACGCGGGCCTCTTCAAGGGTGCGGTTACGCAAGGTGAGTTCGGAGTTGCTCACAGTCATCCGTGATCCGTTCATCGCGACTCAACTGGCCGTGATCCGGGAGGGCTTCGAGAAAGAGACGCTACACCCCCATGGCGAGCACGCGGTGCACCTCTAGCTACTGGAAGGTAACAGGCGTCACCGGGTGGATTGATCTCCGACGAAGCCGCCACGCAGCTCAGGGAGCAGAGCAAGTGCCCGTTTCGCGCTCTTGATCCCCTAGCCGGCGACCTCCCAGACCAACGCGCTTGAGGGTACGAGTGTCCGTAGCACGACGCGAAATTGGATGTTCCAGTCCCTTCTATGGCGTGAGGCTCCAACCAGCGAACGAGCTCTTGGCCGGACAAGCAACGTAAGGCCGAAGGTTTCTGAGTAGGCCCTACTCATTCGTTGAGGCGAAGATCATGGAATGCTCCTACTGTCACCTGCGAGTCACGCACCGCTTACTGCGGCATGCGGCATGCGGCATGCGGCATGCGGCATGCGGCATGCGGCATGCTAGTCCAGGCCGCGCACCCGCAGCAAGCAATAGGCGTCTCCGCCAACGGTTTGGCCGGCTCAGGACACCCCTGCCCCGGTCGCATCCTAGGGAAGGTACATGCGCTCGCGAATTGCTGCGATGCTGATCATCGGAATTGTTGCGCTCTCCGGATGCAGCGACCCCGAGGCTAAGGAACTGCCGACGGTCAGCGGTAAATTTGGAGATAAGCCGGCGATCATATTCTCAGGATCTCCGATAAGGGGATTTCAGAAAAAGATTGTAAGCGAAGGTAATGGCCCGCACGTCGGAGGCAACGACTACATCAAGGCTCACGTCACCTCCCAGGTCTGGGGAAAAGGAAAGTCCTCCAGTACATATGAGAAAGGTGTGAACGCCGCCCAGGTTTTTCAGCTGAATGCCTCCGATTCCCCACCCTTGGCGAATCGCGGTATCCCTGGCACTAGAGTCGGCAGTCGCATCCTGATGACGGACAGCGCTGGAGATGCGTTTGGTGGCCACATTCCTCGTAACGTGAACGCCGAAGACGTCGTAGTTGTCGTCGTCGACGTATTAGCAGCGGCATCCGTTGACCCCGGTATCATTAGCCAGGGTAGAGCGGCACCACCACAGCGAAGCGCGATGCCAAGAGTTACGGGCCGAGCCGGATCCAAGCCCGTAGTAACGGTTCCAGAAGACTTCAATCCGTCACGCAAACTGCGCGCCGACAACCTCATCCTCGGCATTGGCCCTAAGGTGAATAGTGGTCAAACGATCATCGCGCACTCCTTCGCGCTAGGGCTAGCTAACCGAAAGGTCTTCCAAAACACCTGGGAGTCCGGGCACCCGGGGGCCTATCCTCTCGGCGCAGGCGTCCTCGTCAAGGGTTTCGAGGAAGGGCTGACTGGCAAAAATGTGGGGGATCGGGTGCTTCTGATCATCCCGACTGAAATGGCATATGGGGATAGCCCGCCGCCGAATAGTGGCATCTCCAAGGGGGAAGCGCTCTTCTTTGTGGTTGACATTCTAGCCACCCTTTAAAAGGGCGTCTGATCTCGCTTGGTGAGGTTGGTCCGATTAGGTGGTTTCGTTTCGCCAGGTTGGGGTGGATTCTCCGGTGAGGTAGCGGCTCATTGTGTTAGCCATGGCCCCATGGATCATCGCCCGGGTGCGTTGGGGAAGGGTCTCGTAGTCACGCACGAGCCGTCGGTGCTGCATCAGCCAGCCAAAGGTTCGTTCCACGACCCACCGTCGGGCTGGACGTGGAAGCCCTTCCCGGCGGGGCGGGGTGCCGCCTCGACGTCGATTCCCAGGCGTGCGCCGTGCGCGCGGACGGCCGTGTTGTAGCCGCCGTCGACCCAGGCCTTGGCCCGGCCGGGTGATCGGCGGCAACGGTGTCGAGCAGGTGCCGGCCCGCGGTGGAGTCCTGCACCGACGCCGGCGGTGACGATCACGGCCAGGAGCAGGCCGAGGGTGTCGGTGGGGATGTGCCGCTTGCGCCCCTTGATCTTCTTCGCCGCGTCGATGCCCTGGCTGGCCGCAGACGGTGGTGCAGACGTGCGTGATCCATCTGATCCGCAACACCTTCCGCCTCACGTCGCGCAGGTACTGGGATGAGCTGAAGCGCGATATCAAGCCGATCTACACCGCGGTCAACGCCACCGCCGCCCGGGCCAAGTTCATCCCGTTCCTCGACTACGACCTGGAGATCCGCACGGTCATCTGCTCGACCAACGCGATCGAGTCGCTCAACGCCCGCTACCGGCGGGCCGTCAAGGCCCGCGGCCACTTCCCCAACGAGCAGGCCGCGTTGAAGTGTCTGTACCTGGTGACCCGGTCCCTGGACCCCACGGGAGCAGGCAGGACCCGATGGACGATGCGCTGGAAACTCGCGTTGAACGCCTTCGCCATCACCTTCAGCGACCGCTTCCCGGCCGCTGAAACCTACTAACCAAGATCGCCGAAAACACCGTTAGCGAGACAGTCCCCCACAGTCCCGGCTTGTCGGGTGTAGTGGCTAGTCTTGGGTCGGGCTTGGTGACGGCGTCGGCGGATGGACCAGAGCAGCGGGTCGGTGCGGCGGCGGGTGGGTTCGATGATCAGGATGTTGAACAGGTGGCGTAGCTCGTTGACGGTCAGCGGGATCAGATCGGCTGGGTTGTAGCGGTGGCGGTGGCCGGCGGTCGCGGCGGCGAGGAAGGCGTGGGCGAGGATCGCGAGGGTGATCCAGCGGTGCCAGGAGGTCCAGCGGCGGTGTTGGTGCTGGTCGAGGCCGAGTCCGGTCTTCGCGGCTTGGAACGATTCTTTGATCTTCCAGCGGCGGCCGGCGACCGCGACAAGGACACCCAAGGCGACGGGTTCGAGTGACCAGCAGCGGTAAAAGGCCAGCTCGCCGGTTCTGCGATTGCGGCGGATCAGCAGCCAGTGGTGTCCGCCGTGGCCGTCGGCGGCGTGTGGCAGAGCGGTGAAGGACCAGTCGTAGTAGCGGTAGCCTTTCGCGCCCAGGCCGGCGGACACCCGCTGCCACGCGGTGGCGGGAAGCTTCGCGGCCAGGACGTCGACGCGGTAGGTGCCGAGGCCGGTGGTCACCTGATGTGAGCGGGCCACGGCCAGGACGTAGCCCAGTCGCAGCTGACGTAGCCGTGCGGCCAGGCGCGGATCGTTGCCGTAGGCCTCGTCGCCGGCCGCCCACCGGCAGGGCAGCCCGGCGGTGACCGCGGCCTCGATCATCCTGGCTGCCAGTTGCGGCTTGGTCGCCAACCGCACGGTATCGAGGATGCCGGTCTCGGCTCGCCGCTCGGGGTCGTCGCACCAAGGCTTCGGCAGGTAGAGGGCCGTATCGAGCATCGCGTGAGCAGCCTCGGTGGCGTAGACGAGATGCACGGCGAGCTGATAGTTCTCGACTTTCCCGGCCGTGCCCGAGTACTGCCGCTGGACGCCGACGGTGTGCCGTCCTTTCTTCAGGTCACCGGTCTCGTCGATGACCAGCACGGCGTCAGCCTCACCGAGCTGCCGGGCGACGAACGCGCGGACGTCGGCACGGACCGCGGTGTCGTCCCACTTCACCCGGGTCAGCAGGTCCTGCATCCCGTCCGGGCCGGCGTCCCCGGCATGCTCCGCGATGGTCCAGCAGTTCTTCGTCGGTAACGGCGCCAGCAAGCCCCGGACGAAGTCACGCACCTGGCGACGCGGCTCCGGCCTGCGGAAACGATGCCCGACCGTCAACATCAGGTCGTCAAACAACACCCGCCACCGCTAGCGTCTGCCCTGTATCTGGCAGCCACCGCTGCCTCATGGTCAGTCCACACAACCGTCCATGATCAACGGTGGCTGCCCTCATTCCCGCACCGCATCGATCCGCAGCTCAGCCAAGGTCAACAACCCCGGCTGGAGCACTAAGACGTCAGACATCTCGCGCAGCAGTCCGAGGGCCTTGCCTGGGTCAAGTCAACAACTGTCACCCGATCGCTGAAGATCCCTTAGTGCATCAGAAGTCCGACTCGTCGCCGTACATCATCCCAACCTTGCACGACATATTGAAATCGGCACCGATTGTAGGAGGAACCCACACAGTGGTCCTAACAGAGTTGAACCCGCCGCTCGGCGACCACACGACGGCAGGCATGAACGGCCGCGTGCCGCTCGCGAGTGCGCTCGTCCAGAGGCCGGTCCGGGCGGGCTGGACCTGCCGTGCCAGCAGCGGCTGTGCGCGGCCACGGTCTTCTCGACCGCCTTGGCCAGGTTGTGCCACAGATGCCACCGGTCGCTGACCTGCACCGCCTGCGGCGCACCATCGCGGATGGCCTCGGCATACACGGCCGACCCGTCGCGGCAGACCACCTCCACCTGCGGATGTTCGCGCAGCCACGCGGCCAGGGTGGATGCCTTCCGATCAGGAAGCACGTCGATCCGGCGGTGGGTGACCGCGTCGATCAGCAAGGTCGCGTACCGG
>NZ_JAEVHN010000271.1:0-7938 GCF_016803375.1 Micromonospora sp. 4G55 | reverse complement strand
CGGTCGCGGTGGCGGGCTGGGCGGTGGCCGGCACCGGGATGGGCCTGCTCTTCCCGTCCCTGTCGGTGCTCACCCTCGACCTGTCCGCCCCCGGTGAACAGGGGCGCAACAGCTCGTCGCTGCAACTGGGCGACTCGCTCTTCGCCGCGACGGTGCTGGCGCTCACCGGCACCGTGCTGGCCGCCGGGGCGGCGCCCGGTCCGGTCGACTACGCGGGGATGCTGGCGGTCGCGGCGGGCTGCGGCCTGCTCGGGTTGCTGCTCGTCGGGCGGGTGGTGCCCGCCGTACCCCGCTGACCCGCCGCGCCCCTCCGGCGGTCGGGTGATGCGCCGAATCGGCCCTGGCCGGCGGGGTGGGCCGGGAGGATGGGAAGGCGATGAGCTTCCTGACCGTCCTGCCGTTGGCCGTGGTCATGGTGGCCGGCACGCAACTGGTCGCGGCGATCTTCCTCGCCTCCGGCGACCGGCCGCGCCAGGCCTCGCTGGGCTTCCTGGCCGGCGCGGCGGTCGTGGTGGTCGCCGGCACGGCGACCGCCTGGCTGGTCACCCGGCGCGTGACCGGCCTTGCCGAGGACGTCGGGGCGGGGCCCCGCGAGGGGATCAGGACCGCCGTCGGCCAGGTGGTGCTGGCGCTGCTCGTGGCGCTGGCCGTGGTGGTGTTCCTGCGCCGGCACTCGAAAGGTCAGCCGGCCTGGATGAGCCGGCTGCAGCACGCGGGTCCCGGGTCCGCGTTCCGGCTCGGCCTGCTGATCATGGTGGTGATGCCCGTCGACGACCTCACCATGGCCACCGTGGGGGCGAACGTCGTCCGGTACGACCTGCCGTGGTGGCACCTGGTGCCGTTCGTGCTGCTCACCCTGCTGCTGCTCGCCCTGCCGTTGCTGGCGCTGCTGCTGCTCGGTCGGCGGGCCGAGCGTGCGCTGCCGAGGGTCCGGGACTGGGCCGACCACAACTCCTGGATCGTCAGCGAGATCGTCGTCGGCTTCTTCATCCTGATGACCGGGGCCGACCTGGTCAGGTGACGTCACGATCGGCCCGCCAGCCTCGTCGAGCCGTCGACCGGAAGGAGTCGGGAATGAAGGTGCTGGTCACCGGTGCGGGTGGCATGCTCGGGCGGGCGGTGCTGCCCCGGCTGCGGGCGGACGGGTTCGACGTGCGGGCGATGAGCCGGCGGCCCCGGCACGACCCGGCGGCGGAGTGGGTGGTCGCCGACGTGGAGACCGGCGTCGGGCTGGCCGAGGCGGTGGACGGGGTGGACGCGGTGCTGCACCTGGCGTCGCTGCCGAACAGCCGGCGTACCCACCGGGTGGACGTGCTCGGCACCCGCGACCTGGCCGTCGCCGCCGGGGCGGCCGGCGTCGCCCACCTGGTGTACGTCTCGATCGTCGGCGTCGACCGGGTGCCCTACGCCTACTACCGGCACAAGCTGGCGGCCGAGCGGGTGGTGGCCGCCGGTCCGGTGCCCTGGACGGTGCTGCGGGCCACCCAGTTCCCGCCGTTCCTCGACGCGCTGCTGCGCGCGGCGAGTCGGCTCGGCCCGGTGATCGGCGACCCGGCGGTGCTCGCCCAGCCCGTCGACCAGCACGAGGTCGCCGGCCGGCTCAGCGAACGGCTCACCGCCGGCCCGCTGGGCGGCATCGAGGAGTACGGCGGTCCGCAGGTGCTCCGCTTCGACGAGGCGGTACGCGCCTGGCGGGCGGCCCGGGGCTCGCGCCGGCCGTTGCTGCCGGTGCGGATTCCCGGCCGGCTGGGCAGCACGCTGCGCGCGGGCGGGCTGACCACCACCGCCACCCCGACGGGCCGGCGGACCTGGGCGGATCACCTGGCTGACACGTACGGGGGAACCGGCCGGAGATGAAACCTCATCCCGTTCACGTTCGCCTTACCGTGGCGCCATGTTCACCATCATCGCCACCGTCATCCTCTACGTCTTCGGGTTCGTCTTCCTCTACGGCGTGATCCGGCTCGCCGTCCGGCACGGCATGGAGGACCTGGAGGCCCGCCGGCCGCAGGTGCTGCGGGTCGCCCAGTCGGCCTCCGCCGACGACCGCGCCTTCATGCGCGAGAACGCCTTCCTCAGCGGCAGCTGAGCCCGCCGGTCAGGCGGGCGCGATCCACTCCGTTTGCGCGTGTCGCGGCTTCGGCAGCGTGGGACACCGCGACACGCCGCAAACGGAGTCGATCAACCCCGCTGGCCGGGCGGGTGCCGACGGGCGGATCAGTGCGGCGGGTGCGAGGATCGCAACCGTGATGGGGACGTTGAAGACCGAGCCTGCCCGCACCCGAACCGACCTGCTGGCGTCGCCGGTCGCCGCCGCGTTGGCGCAGTGGCCGGTCGAGGCTCCGGTGGACGTCGACGACGTGCTGGTCGCCCCGATCGACGCGACGCTCGCCGACACCGCCGCCTTCTGCGCGGCGTACGAGGTGGGGCTGGACGTGTCGGCGAACTGCGTCGTGGTCGCCGGCAAGCGGGAGGGGGAGATCCGCTACGCCGCCTGCGTCGTGCTCGCCACCACCCGTGCGGATGTCAACGGGGTGGTCCGGCGGGCGCTCGACGTGCGCAAGGCGAGCTTCGCCCCGATGGCCGACGCGGTCGAGCTGACCGGCATGGAGTACGGCGGGATCACCCCGATCGGCCTGCCGGAGAGCTGGCCGATCCTGGTCGACTCCCGGGTGATCGCGACCCCACACGTGATCATCGGATCCGGTGTCCGGAACAGCAAGATCGCGCTGCCCGGCCCGGCGCTCGGCGCGCTGCCCGGCGCCCGGGTGGTCGACGGGCTGGCCCGAGCGGCCTAGCTTCCGCCGCCTCGGGCCCGCTCGTCACGATCGTCGATGTGGTTGCACGTGAAACATCACGCGGATCGATGTCCGGTCAGGCGCCCGACTCGCGGCGCTCCACCTCGGACAGGGCGGCCAGCAGCGTCTCCGGCTCCTGCGCGCCGGTGACCGCGTACTTGCCGGCCAGCACGAAGGTGGGCACGCTGCTCACCCCGAGCTGCTGGGCGGCGGTCAGGTCGGCGGCCACCTCGCGACGCCCGACCGGGGATTCGAGGTGGTCGCGGACCTCGGTCTCGTCCAGGCCGACCTTGCCGGCCAGCTCGACCAACGCGTCCCGCGAGCCGAGGTCCACCCCGTCGGTGAAGTGCGCCGCGTAGAGGGCCTCGACCGTCTCCTCGGCCAGGCCGCGCTCGGTGGCGTACCGGATCAGCCGGTGCGCCTCGAAGGTGTTGGCCTGCACCGCGCGGTCGAAGCGCATGTCCAGCCCCACCCCGGCCGCGACCTGGGTGACCTGGGCGAACATCGCCTCCGCCCGCTCCCGGCCACCGAACTTCGCGGCCATCGCCTCGACCAGCGGCTTCGGCTCGGTCACCGGCGTGGGGTCGAGCTGGAAGGGGCGGTAGCGGACGGTCACGTCACCGCCGTACGACGCCAACGCCTGCTCCAGCCGGCGCTTGCCGATCCAGCACCAGGGGCAGACCACGTCGGCGTAGATCTCGATCTCCATAACGGGGGAGAACACCCAGCTCAGGCCGCTTGTTCCCGGACCTGGCGCTTGAGTCGGGCCAGGATGGCGGTGCCGCCGCGCACCCGCAGCGGGCTGATCGCCTGGGCCAGCCCCATCCGCTGGTAGAGGTCGTCCGGCACGGCCAGCACCTGCTCCGCGCTGGCCCCGTCCAGGCCCTCGGCGAGGATGCCGGCGAAGGCGCGGGTGGTCGGCGCCTCCGGCGGGCAGTCGAAGATCGTGCTCACCGTCCGGTCCGGGTTGACCTCGGCACGGAGGAAGAACGAGGTCTGGCACTCGGGCACCTGCTCCATGCCGTCCCGGTCCACGCCCGGCGGCAGGGGCGGGATGACGTCGGCGTATTCGAGCAGCATCTCCAGCACCACGTCGCGGGGTGCGGCGGCGAACTCCTCGACGATCTCGGCCAGCTTCGTCGGCATCTCGGGCATCCCGCCAGGCTACCGCCGCCCGCCCGGGCGCCTCGGCGGTCAACGGACGGGCCGGGGGTGACGAGCGTCCCGTCGACCCGGTGCCGCCACGTCCGGGGGCGAGGGGCACCGGGTCGATCGGGGTCAGGCGTTCGGCGCCGCCTCGCTGATGTCGGCCAGCGCCGAGGTCGGGTCGAGCTGCATGGCCAGGTCGCCCAGGGAGACGATGCCCACCAGCTTGCGCTCGTTGTCGCAGACCAGCACCCGCCGGATGTTGCGCTCGCGCATCAGCGACGCCGCCTCCGAGGCGGTGGAGTGCTGCTCGATCATCACCACCTCGCGGGTGATGATCGAACCGATGGTGGTGGTCGCCGGGTCGCTGCGCTCGGCCACCGCCCGCACCACGATGTCGCGGTCGGTCAGCACGCCGGCGAGGGTGGCGCCGTCGGTGACCACCACGTCGCCGATGTCCGCCTCCTTCATCACCCTGGCCGCCTCGTCCAGGGTGGTCTCCGCGGACAGGTAGACCACCTGCTTCGTCATCACGTCACTGACCCGGTACATGAGAGCCTCCGAAAACACCCTTGGTCGATCCCGCAGCGGTACCCCGTGGCGCGCCCGCTACACCCGGTTGCCGAGTGCGCGGCCCACCTCGTCGACCAGCCGCTCGACCAGCCCGTCCACCGGCAGCTCCACCCGCTCGCCGCCGGCCCGGTCGCGCAGCTCGACGTACCCGTCGGCGAGTCGGCGGCCGACCACGACGGCGCGCGGGATGCCGATCAGCTCCGCGTCGGTGAACTTCACCCCGGCGGAGACGTTCACCCGGTCGTCGACCAGCACCCGCAGGCCGGCGGCGGAGAGCCGCCCGCCGAGGTCGAGGGCCGCGTCGAGCTGCGGCCCCTTGCCGGCGGCGATCAGGTGTACGTCGACCGGCGCCATCGCCGCCGGCCAGACGAGTCCCCGCTCGTCGTGGTGCTGTTCGGCGATCGCGGCCACCGCCCGGGAGACCCCGATGCCGTAGCAGCCCATGGTCGGCCGGACCGGCTTGCCGGCCGAGCCCAGCACGTCGAGCGCGAAGGCGTCGGTGTAGCGGCGGCCGAGCTGGAAGATGTGCCCGATCTCGATGCCCCGGCGCATGGTCAGCTCACCGGTGCCGCAGGCCGGGCAGGGGTCGCCGGGGCGCACCTCGGCCGCCTCGATGGTGCCGTCCGGGGTGAAGTCGCGGCCGGCGACCACGTTGGTGGCGTGCCGGCCCGGCTCGTTGGCGCCGGTCAGCCAGGCGGTGCCGGTGACCACCCGCGGGTCGACCAGGTAGCGGATGCCGAGCTTCGCCATGATCTGCGGTCCGATGTAGCCGCGGACCAGCTCCGGATGGGCGGCCCAGTCGTCGAAGACGGCCACGGTGGCCGGGGTGAGGGCCGCCTCGACCCGCTTCAGGTCCACCTCCCGGTCGCCGGGCAGGCCGATGACCAGCGGCTCGGCCGACTCGGCGCCCGGCCGGCGGACGCTCAGCACGACGTTCTTCAGGGTGTCGGCGGCGGTCCAGTCGTCCCGGTCGGCCAGCCGGCGGATGTTCGCCAACTCGACCAGCGAGGCGATGGTGGGCGTCTCCGGGGTGTCGTGCACCTCGCTGGCCCGCTGCGCGTCCGGATCGGTCGCGGCCGGTGCGGGGGTGGTCACCGCCTCGGTGTTCGCCGCGTAGTCGCACTCCGTGCAACCGACGAAGCTGTCCTCGCCGACCGGCGTCGCGGCCAGGAACTCCTCCGACGCCGAGCCGCCCATCGCCCCGGACATCGCGTGCACCACCGTGTAGTCGAGCCCCAGCCGGTCGAAGACCCGCCGGTACGCCGCCCGGTGCCGCTCGTACGACTCCTGGAGACCGGCCTCGTCGAGGTCGAACGAGTAGGCGTCCTTCATCAGGAACTCGCGCCCGCGCAGCACACCCGCGCGGGGCCGGGCCTCGTCGCGGAACTTCGTCTGGATCTGGAACAGCGTCACCGGGAAGTCCCGGTACGAGGTGAAGAGGTCCTTCACCAGCAGCGTGGCCATCTCCTCGTGCGTCGGGGCGAGCAGGTGCTCGGCGCCCTTGCGGTCGGCGAGGGTGAAGAGGAGGTCGCCGTACTCCGTCCACCGGCCGCTGGTCCGGTAGGGCTCCGCCGGCAGCAGCGCCGGGAAGTGCACCTCCTGGTCGCCGATGGCGGTCATCTCCGACCGGACGATCTCGGTGACGCGGTCCAGCACGAGCTTGCCCAGCGGCAGCCAGGTGT
The DNA here is from genome assembly GCF_016803375.1 of Micromonospora sp. 4G55. NCBI lineage: Bacteria > Bacillati > Actinomycetota > Actinomycetes > Micromonosporales > Micromonosporaceae > Micromonospora > Micromonospora sp. 4G55. The sequence goes on along the minus strand of NZ_JAEVHN010000271.1, from coordinate 1,739 downwards.
ACCCGCCCGGCGCGGCGCGACGGATGTAACCGGCGCGCAGCAGGAGCCGGTGGCTCGGCACCTCCGCGTCCGCCGGATCCTCGCGCAGGGTCCGCAGCAACAGGGTCGACGTACGTAGCAGCATTCGCGCAGCGTACGACCGGCGCGACGGGGCCGGCGACGCCATTACGCGGGTCGGTGCCGAAACTTGTCGCGCACATCGACCCGCTGGGCGGCAACCCGGCGATCCCGGGGTGGCGTCTGGGAAGGCATCAACGACTACCCCAAGGATCGGCTCGTGTGGACCCTCTCCTGAGTGAGTTCGACTCGATGGTCTGTACCCGGACCGGCCGCGGCCTGGTCGAGCAGGTCCGCTTCCTGCCGGACGGCACCTTCGTCGCCCAGGTGAACACCGCCACCATCGGTGACGACCCCGCCTACCGCCTCGTCCGGTACGCCGCCAACGGCCGCGTCCTGGGCAGCCTGCCGGTGCCGGCCGGCACCCCGTGGGGTCGCCTGCTCGGCTGATCCCGGCACTCGAACGACGGCGGGCCACACCGACGGGGGGTGGCCCGCCGTCGTGCCGGGAGGTGGACGGCGGCAAGCCGGATCGATGACCTCCGCCACGTTCGCCGGACGGGTGGCAGCGCCGGGAACCGACCCGGTGACAAACTGGTCGCCGCAGGCAACGAAGAGTGTGAGGGAGGCGGCGTGCGCTGGCGCAGCTTCGTCGCGGTGGGGGACAGCTTCACCGAGGGCATGGACGACGCGTACCCGGACGGCACCTACCGCGGGTGGGCCGACCTGGTGGCGACCCGGCTGGCCGCCGAGGCCGGGCCGGACTTCGGGTACGCCAACCTGGCGATCCGGGGCCGCCTCTTCCCCAGCGTGGTGGCCGAGCAGGTGCCCGCCGCGCTGGCGATGAAGCCGGATCTGATCAGCTTCGCGGCCGGCGGCAACGACGTGCTGCGCCGTACCTTCGACCCGAACACCCTGGTCACCCGCTTCGACGACGTCGTGCGGCAGCTCCGTTCCGGCGGCGCCGACGTGATCCTGTTCCGGTTCGCCGACGTGATGGCGCGGCTGCCCGGCCAGCGCCTCGTCGCTCCCCGGGTGGAGCTGCTCAACCGGGCGGTCGGCGAGACCGCCGAGCGGCACGGCGCGATCATGGTCGACCTGTACGCCGACGACACCTTCCTCAACCCGATGCTGTGGAGCACCGACCGGCTGCACCTGTCGGCCGCCGGGCACCGGCGGGTCGCCGCGCAGGTGCTGACCGCGCTCGGGGTGGGCTGCGACGAGGAGTGGCTGCTGGTCCCCGAGCAGCCGGCTCCCACGCCCTGGCTGGCCGCCCGCGCCGCCGACCTGCGCTGGGCCGGCCGGCACCTGGCCCCATGGATCAAGCGGCGGCTCACCGGGCGGTCCTCGGGCGACACCGTCACCGCCAAGCGCCCGCTGCTCGGGCCGGTCAGCGACTGACCGTGCGGACCATCCACGCCGCCACGCTGCTGCGGTCGACGCCGGACGACGAGCCGGTCGCCGGCCGCGCGGTGCTCGTCACCGGTAACCGGATCGAGGCGGTCGCGCCGCTGGACGAGCTGACGCAGGCGTACCCGCAGGTGCGGGTGCGGCGGTGGGCCGGCACCCTCGGGCCGGCGCTGGTGCACGACGGGCCCCTGCCGCCGGCACCGAGCCCGCGCGAGCGGGTGCACGCGCTGTTCCGGCTCGGCGTCGCCGCGGTGCTCGCCGCGCACGTCACC
>NZ_JAEVHN010000270.1:0-7958 GCF_016803375.1 Micromonospora sp. 4G55 | reverse complement strand
CCCGCTGGGCCCCGGTGGTCCGCGACGGTCGGGCGCGCAGCGGCTCCGGGTCGCGGTCGGCGGGCTGACCGACGCGTTCGGCCGGCCCCGGGGCCGCGCTGATCGTGCTGCTCGCCGGCTGCGCCGCGGTGGTGGCGATCTGCTGGCCGCTGGGGGAGGCGCTGTCCCGCCTCGAACCGCACGTCGACCATCCGGTCTTCGACTACGTGCACGCCCGACGGGTCGACACCTGGGCGGAGGTGAACTCCTTCTACACCGCGCTCGGTGATCGGTACCCGCTCAAGTGGGTCACCGGCGTGGCGACGGTGGTCTTCGTCGTCCTGTGGCGGCGCCGCCGGTGGTGGATTCCGCTGGTCGTGCTGCCCCTGCAGTTCGTCGTCGAGCAGTACCTCCAGGCCGTCCTGGCGACCATGGTGGACCGCGGCCACCCCCCGACCGACCTGGGAACCTACCCGTCGGGCGGGTGCGCGCGGATCATGCTGACCTTCGGCACCATCGCCGTGCTGGCGATGTTGACCTGGCGCCTGCCGCGCGGCGTCCGGGTGGCCCTGATGACCCTGGTGGTGACGCTGGTCAGCCTTGAGGGCTACACGCGGATCTACGCCGAGAAGCACTGGCTGACCGACGTGCTCGGCGGCTGGATCTTCGCCGCCCTGCTGTTCGGGGTGACGGCGCTGGCGCTGCTCGTCGCCGAGGGCCGGCTCCGGCCACCGGCAGGGCGGACCGAGCCGACCCGGCAGGCGGTCACCGTCGGCACCTGAGCACCTGGCCCGGCCGCCGACACTCCCCGTTGTGGCGACCGGCCCCTCACCCCTCGACACGGAAGTTGGGCACGACGTGACCACCCTTCTCGTCGCCTCCACCGGTGGACACCTCGCCGAGCTGCACGACCTGGCCCCCCGGCTCGGTGTGCAGGACGACTGCGTCTGGGCCACCTTCGACTCGCCGCAGAGCCGGTCGCTGCTCGACGGCCAGGAGGTCATCCACGTCCCGCCGGCCACCACTCGGGACGCGGTGGGCGCGCTGCGCGACCTGTTCGCGGCCCACCGGGTGCTCGGCGGTGGACGCTTCCGACAGGTGATCAGCACCGGCGCCAGCGTGGCCATGTCGTTCTTCCTGCCCGCCGTCCGCCACGGGCTGGCCTGCCACTACATCGAGAGCGCCACCCGCACCGAGGGGCCCTCGCTCACCGGACGGCTGGTCGCCCGGGTGCCCCGCACCCGGCTCTACACCCAGTACCCGGGCTGGGCCGTCGGCCGGTGGACCTACGGCGGCTCCATCTTCGACACCTACGTCGCCACCCGGCGGGTGACGCCCCGGCCGGTGGCGCGGATCGTGGTCGCCCTCGGCACCCACGACCGGTTCGGGTTCCCCCGGTTGCTGCGTCGCCTGGTCGACGTTCTCCCGCCGGAGGCGGAGGTCCTCTGGCAGGTCGGCTCGACGGTCGTTCCGCGGATGCCCGCCGGCGCCCGTCGCGAGGTGCCGTACGCCGAGATGCAGCAGGCCATGCGGGAGGCGGACGTCGTCGTCACGCACGCCGGGGTCGGCTCGGCGCTGGCCGCGATGCGCGCCGGGCACCGTGCCGTCTACGTGCCCCGCCGCCGCCGGCACGGCGAGCACGTCGACGACCACCAGGTCGCGATGGCCCGCGAACTGGACCGCCGGGGGCTGGTGCTGGCCCGGGAGGCCGACGAGATCACCGTCGAGGACCTGGCCGAGGCGGCCTCGTGGACGGTCGGCGCGAGCGGCGCGCCGGCACCGTTCCGGTGGACGACGTGACGCCGGGCCCGGCCGGCCCGGGCACCGGTCGAGGCGGGATCCCCGTCCACCGTGGGCCGTATCGCCGCGACCCGGACGACCGCGACCGGACCGAGCCGCCGCCCAACCGGACCGGTCGGTCGATGGTGCGACAAATCGGAACCCAGCAAGCTACGCAGGATCTCACTTTCTCCTTGGGGGCGCCAGTGCTGCTCAGAACGTCGTCTCGATCGCGCCGGGTGGCGGGGGCTGCGGCGGTGGCTCGCCGCGTTCGCCGCGCCGGTGCTGGCCGCCGGTCTGCTCGCCGCGCCCACGCCGGCCCAGGCGGACGGCCTTCCGCCGGTGCCCATGACCCTCACCTCGCCGAACCCGGCCGACAACATCCCGCACGCGCAGAACGGGGACGTGAAGGCCTTCGCCGAGATCGGCACCACCGTCTACGTCGGTGGCTCGTTCACGTCGATCAAGGCGGCCGGCGACGCGAGCTGGACGGCCCGCAACTACCTGTTCGCGTACGACCGGACGAGCGGGGCGCTGAAGACCGGCTTCACCCCGGCGCTGGACGGCGCGGTGCACGCGCTGGCCGTCAGCCCCGACGGCAAGCTCATCGTCGGCGGCGCGTTCGGCACGGTCAACGGCGTGGCCCGCAAGAACCTGGTCGAGCTGGACCCGACCACCGGCGCCACCGTCGGCTCCTGGGTCGGCCGCAGCGACGGCGGGCTGGTCCGGCGCACCATCGTGGTGGGCAACAAGCTCTACATCGCCGGCGCGTTCCACTGGGTCAACGGCACCCAGCACCTGCTGCTGGCCCGGCTGGACGCCACCACCGGCGCGATCGACCCGACGTTCCAGATCGACGCCAGCGTCGCGCGCAGCAGCGTCGAGCTGGTCTGGGGCCTCGCCGTCGCCCCGAACGGCGAGTCTCTGGTCGCGGTCGGCAACTTCACCCAGGTGAACGGCGCGTCCCGCAACCAGGTGGTGCTCGTCGAGCAGCTCAAGGGCACCCCGAAGGTCGCCAACTGGAGCACCCAGCGGTACGTGGCGCAGTGCGCCGCCGGCTTCCCGTTCTACGCCCGCGACGTCGACTTCTCCGACGACGGCAGCTATTTCGTGATCGCTGCGGACGGCGGCCGGGCCACCGGGGCGTACTGCGACACGATCGCCCGTTTCGAGACCGCCACCCGGGGCGCGGCCATCGACGGCACCTGGGTGGACGACACCGGCCACGACTCGGTGACCTCGATCGAGGCGGCCGACAACGTGGTGTACGTCGGCGGTCACTTCCGGTGGCTGAGCAACGCCAACGGTGACGACTCCGCGGGCGCGGGCGCCATCAACCGGTACGGCCTGGGGGCGCTCGACCCGATCAACGGCATGCCGCTGGTGTGGAACCCGACCCGCTCGGGCGCGCCGGCCGGCACCACCGAGTGGGGCCCGATCCTGTGGGAGCTGTGGCGCGGCAGCAACGGCCTGCTCGCCGGCTTCGACAACGACGGGCTCGGCAACGAGTACCACGGCCGGATGGGGCTGTTCCCGCTGGCCGGTGGCCGGACGATCCCGGCGGTCAACGCGCCGACGGCCGCCTCCGGCTACCTCTACGTCAGCACCGCCGACGGCCAGGTGACCAAGGTGCCGTTCGACGGCACCACGCTGGGCACCCCGGTGGCGACCAGCCAGCCGAACCTCACCGCGGCGGGCGCGGCGTTCTCCGTCGGCAACAAGCTCTACTGGTCCAAGACCGACGCGACCGCACCGAACGGCAGCTATTTGGACGTGTCGATCTTTTCGGCCGGCTCGGTGGGCGCGCCCTGGGTCGGCAGCGGCTTCAACTCCTGGTTCAAGGCCAACACCATGAGCGGGGCGTTCTACCTCGACGGCCGGATGTACTACACGAAGGCCGGCATCAACAAGCTCTTCTACCGCTACTTCGAGCCGGACGGCCACATCGTCGGCTGCACCGAGTTCACCGTACCCAGCCTCAACATCTACTGGGGCAATGCCCGCGGCCTGGCCTGGGTCAACGGCAAGATCGTGTACGGCAACGTAGACGGCGTGCTGCGCACCGTCCCGTTCAACCAGAGGGCCGTCGAGGGCAGAGCCTCGTTCCGGCTCGCGCCCGCCTCGGCCGGCGTGAACTGGTCGAGCCCGACGCTGTTCTTTGCCACCTCCTGACAAGCTGCGCGTACCGGGCGGTCCGTCGGTGTCCGAGCGACGACCGCGACGCCCGTACCGCAGGGGCCGGTCGGCTGTCGACCGCGGGTGAACGGTCGGCCACAATGGGACGACCCGCCGGTGCGGTCCTCGCCCGGCCGGCCACCCCTTCCTCATCGCGCAAGGACCTGACCTGATGGACGTGACCGACGTCGCCTCCGCCCGGCAACGCCCGGTCGGCCTCGTCGAGCTGGCCCGCATCCCGCTGCGGCGGTGGCGGACCGTGCTCGCCGCCGCGGCGCTGGTGCTGGCGGCCGTGTTGACCTACCTGTTCGTGCTGCCCGCCACCTACACCGCGACCACCGCCGTGGTGGTCCGGCCGGTGGTGACCGACCCGTTCTCGGTGCCGTCCGGCGGCGCCGACCGCGCGGTGAACATGACGGCCGAGAGCGGGATCGCCACCAGCAACGACGTCATCGACAAGGTCGCCGCCATCACGACCGGGACACCAAGGAGGTGGCCGACGCCCTGGAGGTGGAGACCCCGGTCGGTGGGCAGGTGATGCGCTTCAGCTACGCCGGGCACAGCGAGCGCGAGGCGGTCGACGGTGCGAACGGCGCCGCCGAGTCGTACCTGGAACTGCGCAAGGGCATGTACGAGAACCAGCGCGCCGCGGTGCTCAAGTCGTACGACGACACGATCGACCTGGTCACCGCCCAGCGCGCGACGACGCAGCGGTCGCTGCCGGCCAACCAGAGCTCCAGCAACCCGTCCCCGCGCACCAGCGCCCTGCTGGACCAGCTGCGGGCGCTCAACGACCAACTCGCCACCCTCGCCGAGCAGCGGTCCAAGGTGGCCTCCGCCGACCTGAGCCCCGGCTCGGTGACCAGCGCCGCCCGTAGCCCGGTGCCTTCCAGCCGGGACGCGGCCTCGCTGCTCCTGGTCGCCGGCCTGCTCGCGGGTCTGCTCCTCGGCGGGCTGGTGGCGTTCGTCCAGGAGTCCCTGGACCGCCGGGTACGCACCGCCGCCGAGGCCGTCGCGACGGTCGGCGCGCCGCTGCTCGGCACGGTCCGGCGCCGCCGGGGCGGGCAGCCGGACGATTCGGACCTGCGCTACCTCGTGCTGGCCCTCGGCCGCTGGGTCGACGGGCCGCAGCGGACCCCGTTGGTGGTGCTCTCCTCGGCGACCGACGAGGGCCGCGAGGAGGTCACCGCCGGGCTCGCCGTGGTGCTCGCCGCCGCCGGCCACGACGTACGCCTCGGCGTCACGCCGGAGAGCCTGGACCGGATCCGCCCGTTGATGCTGGACGCGCAGCGCCGCAACCCGCCGGTGGAGCCGGTCCGGTCCCGCCCGCTGCCCCGTCCCCGGCCGGTGCCCGCCACCACGCCGGCGACGACGGCGGCCGCCGGGCCGGAGGACACCGCCGTCATCCCGGCGTCCGCAAGCCCCGACCGTTTCCCACCCCCGCCGAGGCGAAGAACGGCGCGGTGTACCGCTCCACCACCACTGCGGCGGACAAGACGGAGGTCATCCCGACCGCCTGGCCGGCGACCGCCGAGGGCGCGGCGACCGACGGGCAGGAGCTGCGAATCGGCGCCGGCAAGGTCCGCCTCGTCGACCTGGACGGCGCCACCTCGGACGGGCTCACCGTGCTGGACGCGCCGCCCGCGCTGCACGACGAGCGCGGGGTTCGGGCCGCCCGGGAGGGCCGGGCGCTGCTGGTCGCGGCCCGCGACCGGACCGGACGTCAGCTGACCCAGCTGGTGGACCGGCTGCGCGCCGTCGGGGTGGAGCCGGTCGGATTCGTGCTGACGGGGGACGGCCGTGACTGACCGCGACCAGCCGGGCGCCGCGACGGGTCCGGCGTACCCGGCGGTGACCGTGGTGGTGGCCACCCGCGACCGTCCGGGGCTGCTGGAGCGGGCCGTCCGGGCGGTGCTCGACCAGGACTACCCGGGGCCGGTCGAGTGCGTGGTGGTGTACGACCACACCGAGATCCGCCCGCTCGACCTGGCCGTGCCAGCCGGGCGCGCCCTGCGGTACGTGACCAACACGCACCGGCGCGGGTTGCCCGGCGGCCGCAACACCGGCGCGGACGAGGCGACCGGCGACCTCATCGCGTTCTGCGACGACGACGACTTCTGGCTGCCGACCAAGCTGACCCGCCAGGTGGAGCTGCTGGCGGCCCGCCCCGACGCCGCCGCCGCGAGCTGCGGCATCCGGCTGGAGGGCCCGGGCATCGCCAAGGAGCGGCGGCTGGACCGGGCCGAGGTCGGCCTGCCCGACTTCGTCGAGGACCGGGTGATGGAGGTGCACTCCAGCACCATCCTGGTCCGGCGGTCCACCTGGGACGTGGTCGGCCCGGTCGACGAGGAGCTGCCGGGCGGCTACGGCGAGGATTACGAGTGGCTGCTGCGGGTGGCCGCGCACGGCCCGGTGGTGATCGTGCCGGAGGTGCTGGTGGTGGTGGACTGGCACGGCGGGTCGTTCTTCTTCGGCCGCTGGGCGATGATCGTCGAGGCCACCCGCTACCTGCTCGACAAGCACCCGGAGCTGGCCGGCAGCCGGACCGGGCTGGCCCGCCTGCACGGCCAGATCGCCTTCGCGCTCGCCTCCGGCCACCGGCGCCGGGAGGCGCTGCGCGAGCTGGGCCGGGTGGTCCGGCTCAACCCCCGCGAGAAGCGGGTGCTGGTGACCGTGCCGGTGGTGCTCGGCCTGCTCTCCGGGGAGCGGGTGCTCCGGCTGGCCCAGCGCCGGGGCCGGGGTGTCTGACCGGCGGTCGGCGGCGGCCGTGCCGCCGCTGCCCACCTGGCCGCTGACGGCCATGTTCGCCCTGATGCCGCTCTGGTGGGCGCTGGGCGCGTTCTACCTGGGCTGGTCGGTCTTCGGGTTTGTCCTACTCGCCCTGCTGGTCGCGCGCGGGCGCCTCGCACTGCCCCCCGGCAGCCTCGCCTGGCTGGTCTTCCTCACCCTGGTGCTGCTCAGCGCCAGCCGGTTGGACCGGGCCACCGCCTACCTCACCTTCGGGCTGCGCTTCGGCTTCCTGGTGACCGCCCTGGTGGTCTGCGTGTACGTGCACACCCTGGTCCGCCAGGGCACCCGCTGGGACCACGTGCTGCGCCCGCTGGGCTGGTACTGGCTGGGCCTGGTGGCGCTGGGCTGGCTGGCCGTGCTCGCGCCCACCTTCGCCCTGACCACCCCGGTGGAGATGGCGTTGCCGGACGACATCTCGGCGAAGCGGTTCGTCCAGGCGCTGACCCACATACGGGCCAACGAGTTCAACCCGCAGTCGCGCACGCCGATCTACCGCACCGCCGCGCCATACCCGTACACCAACAACTGGGGCACCGCGTACGCGTTGCTGGTGCCCTGCGTGCTGGCGTACCTGACCTCGGTGCGTACCGGGCGGTTCCGGGTGGCGTTGTGGGTGTCGCTGCCGCTGTCGGTGGTGCCGGCGTTCCTGACGCTCAACCGGGGCATGTTCCTCGGCCTCGGCGCCGGCCTGCTCTACCTGGGCCTGCGCGCCCTGGTCCGGGGCAACGCCCGGCTGATCGTCTCGATCGGCGGGCTGGTCGTGCTGGTCTGGGTGGTCAGCCTGGTCGTGCCGGTGCAGGAGATGATCGACGCCCGGGTCAGCAGCACCGACACCAACGTCGACCGGATGGACCTCTACGTGCGGACCTGGCAGGCGGTGGAGCGCTCGCCGCTGCTCGGGTACGGGGCGCCGAAGAGCGTGGACACCACCCTCGCCGAGGAGCCGCTGGGCACCCAGGGCCTCATCTGGCAGATCCTCTACAGCCACGGCATCCCGGCGCTGGTGGTCTTCCTCGGCTGGCTGGTGCTGGTGGCCCGGCGGCTGGCGGCTGCGGTCTCGCCGGCCGGGCACTGGCTGAGCACCGTCCCGGTGATCGCGCTGGTGGTCGTCCCGGTCTACGCCTACATCGACCCGAACCTGTCGGTGATCTTCTTCGCTGTCGGGCCGGCTGGCGGCGGTCGGCGGACCGGTCAACCGGGCGCCGGACCGGCCCGTCCACCATGGCCCAACCGGT
>NZ_JAEVHN010000269.1:0-7990 GCF_016803375.1 Micromonospora sp. 4G55 | reverse complement strand
GCGCCACGTCGGGCGCGGCGGGCGCAACGCGCCGGCCCGGTGGGGGGACGCGGCCAACCTCGACCGGCTAGCGTCGGTACGTGACCCACGCTGCTCCCGTCTCCCCCGTCGACCGCGCCGGTCTGCGTCAGCGCGTCGACAAGGCCCTGGCCGAGTTCCTGGCCAACCAGCGCACCTGGATGACCGGCGTCGACGACGCGCTGGTGCCCGTCGCCGAGGCGATCGAGGCGTTCGTGCTGGGCGGCGGCAAGCGGCTGCGCCCGGCGTTCGGCTACTGGGGGTACCGGGGCGCCGGCGGGGTCGACTCCGACCACGTGGTGACCGCGCTGGCGGCGTTGGAGTTCGTGCAGGCCAGCGCCCTGATCCACGACGACCTGATGGACCGCTCCGACACCCGTCGCGGCGAGCCGGCGGTGCACCGGCGGTTCGCGCCCGGCACCGGGCGGCCGGCTGGGGCGGCGACCCGGACGGGTTCGGCGACGCGGCGGCGATCCTCCTCGGCGACCTCTGCCTGGTCTGGTCGGACGAGCTGCTGCACTCCGCCGGCCTGGATCCGCGGACGGTGGCCCGGGCCCGGCCGGTCTTCGACGAGATGCGCACCGAGGTCACCGTCGGGCAGTACCTGGACGTGCTGACCCAGGTCACCGGGGACACCTCGCTGGAGCGGGCCGGGAAGGTCGCCCGGTACAAGTCGGCCAAGTACACGGTCGAGCGGCCGCTGCTGCTCGGCGCCGCGCTGGCGGAGGCGTCGGCGGACGTACGGGCGGCGTACTCGGCGTACGGGTTGCCGCTGGGCGAGGCGTTCCAGCTCCGCGACGACGTGCTGGGGGTCTTCGGTGACCCGGCGCAGACGGGCAAGCCGCCGGCGACGACCTGCGCGAGGGCAAGCGCACCTACCTGGTGGCGGCGGCCGTGGAGGCGACCGACGACGCCGGCCGGGAGCTGCTGCTCGGCCAGCTGGGCGATCCGGCGCTGGACGAGGCCGGGGTGGCGCGGCTGCGGGAGCTGATCAGCGCCAGCGGCGCGCTGGCCCGCACCGAGCAGCGGATCGTCACCCTCACCGACGCCGCGCTGGCCGCGCTGACCACGGTCGACCTCGACACCGAGGCCCGCCAGGCCCTGGTCGACCTCGCCATCGCCGCCACCCGCCGCGCCGACTGACCCCCCAGCCCGGCAAAGTTGATCATAAGTTGTTGCCCCGGCATGCCGGTGCCGGTGGCGACAACTTCATGATCAACGGGGCGAGGGACCTGGGGCGAGGACCCGGGGGTTAGAAGCCGAGGGCTTGGGCGCGGCGTTTGACCTCGCGGGCGTGGTCGCCGCCCAGGGTCGCCGCGGCGGTGCCGCCAGAGAGGGTGTCGTCGGGCTCGTAGAGCCAGCGCAGGGCGGCCTCGTCGTCGTAGCCGGCGTCGGCCAGCAGGTTCAGCACGCCGGGCAGGTGCTTGAGCGCCGTCTTGTTCGCCACCAGGTCGACGGGAATCCGGCGGACGCCGTCGCGGCGGACGGCGATCAGCTCCCGGTCGCGGATCATCTGGTGGACCTTGCTGATCGACAGCTCGAGGCGCTCGGCCACGTCGGGCAGGGTCAGCCAGGCGGCCGGGTCGGTCGGGCCGGCGAGAGCGGCGCCGGAAGCCTGGTCGGCGGGTACGGAATCGGTCACCCGACCACCCTGCCACGTCGCCCCGGCCGGGGCGCAGCGGCACCCCGGGTGGCCTGCGACAGCACGGCGGGACGGATCGGATCGTGTCCCGGCTGTAGCATCCTGTTCAACCTTCACCCTCCGGACACATAGACTGCCTGCCGATGGACACACAGGTCGCCGACACGTTGCTGGGCTCGCTGCTCGACGGGCGTTACCGCATTCGCGGGCGCGTCGCGCGCGGCGGGATGGCGACCGTGTACACCGCCACCGACGAGCGCCTGGAGCGCACCGTGGCGGTCAAGATCATTCACCCGACCCAGGCGCCAGAGGCCCGCGGCCGGGCGGCCGGGTTCATGGCGCGGTTCACCGACGAGGCGAAGACGATCGCCCGGTTGACCCACCCCAACGTGGTGCGGTCTACGACCAGGGCACCCACGGCGGGCTGCCGTACCTGGTCATGGAGTACGTCCGCGGCCGCACCCTGCGCGACGTGCTGGCCGAGCGGCGCCGGCTCAACCCGGACGAGGCGTTGGCGATCATGGAGCAGATGCTCGCCGCGATCGCCGCCGCGCACCGGGCCGGGCTGGTCCACCGGGACGTGAAGCCGGAGAACGTGCTGGTCGCCGAGGCGCCCACCGGCGGCGTGGCGAACCTCGTCGACAGCGTGGTGAAGGTCGCCGACTTCGGCCTGGCCCGCGCCGTCGAGGCCAGCGCCGAGGAGGAGAACGGCAACCAGCTCATGGCGACCGTCGCGTACGTGGCGCCGGAGCTGGTCACCGACGGGCACGCCGACCCGCGCACCGACGTCTACTCGGCCGGCATCGTGCTGTTCGAGATGCTCACCGGGCGGGTCCCGTACGACGGGGACCGGCCGGTGGACGTCGCCTGGCAGCACGTCGACCGGGACGTACCGGCCCCGTCGACCCTGGTACCGGCGCTGCCCAAGGCGCTCGACGACCTGGTCGCGCGGGCCACCCGGCGCGACCCCGGCGCCCGCCCGACCGACGCCGGCGCCCTGCTGGCCGAGGTGCAGGTGGCCCGGGACGACCTGGGCAACCCGAACACGCACACCGCCGTGCTGCGCCCGGTGGGCGACGAGAACTCGGCGGTGGCGCAGCCGACCATGGTCGTGGCGGCGGTCCACCCGGCCCAGCGGCCCGCCTGGGCGCGGCTGCCCGAGGGGGGCCCGCAGCGGCCGCACCGCCGTCGGGCCGCCCAGGAGTCGGACCTCGGGGCCCGGTTCGCCGCGCTGCGCACCCGCCTGATGGGCAGCCAGCGCGGCCGGCTCTCGGTCGCCGCCGCGGTGGTGGCGCTCGGCCTGCTCGCCGCGCTGGGCGGCTGGTGGGTCGGGGTGGGTCGCTACACGGTCGCCCCGGAACTGGTGAGCCTGAGCAAGGCCGAGGCGCAGGCGCAGGCGGACCGCGCCGGTTTCACCCTGGTCTACGCCGAGCCCCGCTACGACGAGAAGACCCCCCGGGACAGCGTCGTGGCGCAGGATCCGGTCTCGGCCGCCAAGATCCTCAAGGGTGGCACCATCACGCTCACCCTGTCGCTGGGCCCGGAGCGGTTCCCGGTGCCGGACGTGGTGGGCAAGGAGTTCGAGCTGGCCGAGGTGGATCTGACCAGCGCGAAGCTGCTGGTGGCCAAGGGCACCCCCCGCTACGACGACAATCTGCCGGCCGGGGTGGTGCTGGAGACCAACCCGAAGGTCGGCGCCGAGGTGAAGCCGGGCACGAAGATCACCCTCATCCTGAGCAAGGGCCGGGCGCCGATCTCGGTGCCGAACCTGCTCGGCAAGAACGTCAACGAGGCGCGGGCCACGCTGGCCCAGCTCGGCCTGGTGCCGGTGGAGACGTACAAGGACTCGGACAAGCCGAAGGACGAGATCCTCGGGCAGAGCCCGGCCAACGGCTCCGGGGTCGAGAAGGGCGCCCAGGTCCGCCTCGAGGTCAGCAAGGGTCCGGCCCAGGTGATCATGCCCCGGGTGGTCGACCTGCCGTGCCCGCAGGCCAAGCAGCAGCTGGAGAGCCAGGGCTTCCCGGTGACCGTGCAGTTCAACCCGAACGGGATCGTCCGGTTCCAGAACCCGCCCGAGAACTCCCCGGTGCCGCCGGCCACGCCGGTCACCATCGGGTGCCTGTGACCATGCGACCCGTCGGCTCACACACCCCCACCTCGGGCGGACTGGCCCGGGCGGCCCTGCCGTACGTCGGCGCGGCCGGCTCCGAGGTGGTGCAGGTCTACGTCTCCAACTCGCGCGGCTGGGCGTTGCCGGCCGGCGACCCGGCCCAGGACGCGCTCTTCCGGGACGGCTGCGCCGAGCGGGGCGTCCCGGTCTTCATCCACGCCTCGCTGCTGGTGAACCTCGGCTCCCCGACGGCGGCGACGGTGCAGCGGTCGGCGGAGACCCTGGCGCACGCGCTGCGCCGCGGCCGGCGATCGGCGCCCGGGGCGTGGTGTTCCACGCGGGCAGCGCGGTCGACGCGGGGCACGCCGAGGCCGCCATGCGGCAGGTCCGCGAGACGCTGCTGCCGTTGCTGGACGAGGCGGCGGCCGCGGGCGGACCGATGCTGCTGGTCGAGCCGAGCGCGGGCGGGGGTCGCTCGCTGGCCTCGCGGGTCGAGCAGCTGGGTCCCTACCTGGACGCGGTGGACCGGCACCCCGGGCTCGGGGTCTGCTTCGACACCTGCCACGCCTGGGCGGCCGGGCACGACCTGGCCGCCGAGGGCGGCATGACGGCGACGCTGGACGCCCTGGTGGCGACCGTCGGGGCGGACCGGCTGCGGCTGGTGCACGCCAACGACTCCAAGGACCTCTGCGGTTCCACCCGGGACCGGCACGAGAACATCGGCAAGGGCAGCATCGGCGAGCCCGCGTTCGCCGAACTGATGGCCCACCCCGCCACCGCCGGCGTCCCCGTGGTGGTGGAGACCCCCACCGAGAAGCACGAGGGCCACGCCGCCGACATCGCCACCCTCAAACGCCTCCACCCCTGACCCACCCGCGCACCACCGGGCTCCGGGCCCGCCCGACCCGACCCGGCTCGCCTCGTTGATCAAGAGGTTTGCGTCAGTTCCAGGCCGGATCCTGACACAAACTCCTTGATCAACACGGCCGAGGCGGGCCGTCGAAGCGCGGCCGAGCCCCGGGCCGAGGTGGGCGCGGGGCTCGGGTGCGGAGGTGGATCAGGCGCGCAGCAGGCGGGTGAGGATCTCCACCGCGCGGTCGATCCCGGCGTCGTCGACGTCCATGTGGGTGACCAGGCGGGCGGTGCGCGGGCCGAGCACCGAGACCAGCAGGCCCTCGGCCCGGGCGGCGGCGGCCAGGGCCTTCGCGTCCAGCGGGTGCTTGGTCAGGTCCAGCGGGACCAGGTTGGTCCGGACCGGCGCGGCGAGCACCCCGAACGGGGCGACCGCCTCGGCCAGCCGGGCGGCCTTGGCGTGGTCCTCGGCGAGCCGGGTGACGTGGTGGGCCAGCGCGTACCGGCCGGCGGCGGCGAGGACGCCGACCTGGCGCATGCCGCCGCCCATCCGCTTGCGGATGAACCGGGCCCGGTCGATCTTCTCGGCGCTGCCGAGCACCAGCGAGCCGATCGGGGCGCCAAGGCCCTTGGACAGGCAGACCGACAGCGTGTCGAAGAGCGCGCCGTACTCGGCCAGCGGCACCCCGTCGGCGACGTGCGCGTGCCAGATCCGGGCCCCGTCGCAGTGCAGCGCCAACCCGTGGTCGTCGGCGACCCGGCGCAGCTCGCGCAGGGTGGTCAGCGGGATCACCCCGCCGCCGCCCCGGTTGTGGGTCTGCTCCACGGCGATCGCCCGGGTGGGCACCGCGAAGTAGCCGTCGGGCCGGACCATGCCGGCGACCACGTCCGGGTCGATGTCCGCGCCGACCGCCGGCCAGGTCCGCGAGGAGATTCCGCCGTACGCGGCCGCGGCGCCGATCTCGTACGTGACGACGTGCGCGTCGGCGTCGCAGAGCAGCTCGTCACCGGGGGGCACGACGAGCTGGAGGGCGATCTGGTTGGCCATCGAGCCGGTCGGGGCGAACAGCGCCGCCTCGTGCCCGAAGAGCGCGGCGACCTCGGCCTCCAGCGCGGCGACCGTCGGGTCCTCGCCGTAGACGTCGTCGCCGACCTCGGCGGTGGCCATCGCCTCCCGCATCCCGGCGGTGGGCCGGGTCACCGTGTCGGACCGCAGATCAACAACAGAGTCAGCCACGCAGCATCTCCGCCACCAGGAAGGCCAGCTCCAGCGACTGCTGGGTGTTCAGTCGCGGGTCGCAGGCGGTTTCGTACCGATCGGGCAGGTCGAGGTCCTCGATGCCCTGGGCGCCGCCGAGGCACTCGGTGACGTCCTCGCCGGTCAGCTCCACGTGCAGGCCGCCCGGGTGGGTCTCCAGGCCGCGGTGCACCTCGAAGTAGCCGAGCACCTCGTCGACGATCCGGTCGAAGTGTCGGGTCTTGTAGCCGTTGGACGACTCGTGGGTGTTGCCGTGCATCGGGTCGCACTGCCAGACGACCTTGGCGCCGGCGGCGGTCACCTTGGCCACGATCGGCGGCAGCGCGTCGCGGACCTTGTGGTTGCCCATCCGGCTGATCAGGGTGAGCCGGCCGGGGACGTTGTCCGGGTTGAGCTTCTCGCAGAGCTCGATGGCCTCGTCCGGGGTGGTGGTCGGGCCGAGCTTGACGCCGATCGGGTTGGCGATCCGGGAGATGAAGTCGATGTGCGCCCCGTCGAGCTGCCGGGTCCGCTCGCCGATCCACAGGAAGTGCCCGGACAGCCCGTACGCCCGGCGGTCGGAGACCCGGGTGAGCGCCCGGTCGTACTCCAGGGCCAGGGCCTCGTGGGAGCAGTAGAGGGTGACGGTGCGCAGCGCCTCGTCCTCGGTCATCCCGCAGGCGCGGATGAAGGCCAACGCCCGGTCGATCTCCCGGGCGATCGCCTCGTAGCGCTCGCCGGCCGGCGAGTTCTTGACGAAGCCCTTGTTCCAGTCGTGCACGGCGTGCAGGTCGGCCAGCCCGCCGGCCAGGTACGCGCGGAGCATGTTCATCGCGGCGGCCGAGTTCGCGTACGCCCGGATCATGCGCTGCGGGTCGGCGATCCGCGCCTCCGGCGTGGCCTCCAGCGCGTTGATCATGTCGCCGCGGTACGCGGGCAGCCCACGGGCGTCGGTCGGCAGGGACCGGGGCTTGGTGTACTGGCCGGCGACCCGGGCGACCTTGACCACCGGCAGCGACGCGCCGTAGGTCAGCACGATCGCCATCTGGAGCAGGGTGCGGGCGTTGGCCAGCAGGTGGCTCTCGGTGTTGTCGGCGAAGGTCTCGGCGCAGTCGCCGCCCTGGAGGAGGAACGCCTTGCCCTCGCAGACCAGCGCGAGGCGCTGCCGGAGCTGGTCGACCTCGTAGGGCGCGACCACCGAGGGTACGACGTCGAGCACCTTGCAGACCTCGGCCACCTGCGCCGGGTCGGGCCACGGCGGGGTCTGCTCCCGGGGCAGGTCCCGCCAGCGGTCCAGGCCGAGGGCCGCGTCCTCGGCGGAGTCGACGGTGGGCCGGCTGGTCTGCAGCGCGGGGCTGGTCACGGCGGGGTAGCTCAGCTGATGCCACTCATGGCGCATGAGGGAAAGCGTACGGCGACGGTCGGGGTGACCCGCCGTCGAGGGGGACGGTTCCGGCAGATGGGAGGGTCAGGGGTTGACCGACGGCTCCGGGGTGTGCCCGCCGGGCGCCTCGCCGGAAATGCACCAGTCGGCGCCGCTGCGGGTGACCGTGAACAGCAGCGGCCGGGCCACGTCCCGGGCGCCGACCGAAACGGTCACCGAGGCGCTGACCTCCTGCCCGCGCGGGCCGGAACGCACGTCGGTGATGGCCGCCTTGGGCACCTCGAAGTGGTCGGCGAAGTCGCCGTTCGGGCCGGTGGCCGCCGCGTCGAAGGCCTGCTGCATCGGCGCGCAGAGCTGGCTGCGGCCGGCCGCGACGTCCTTGGCGGCCATCGCGTCGAGGTAGGCCTGCACCCGCTCGCGGGACTTGGTGGCGCCTCCTCGGCGGGGCGCGCCCGATCGCGGGGCCGTCGCCCGCGTCGTCGTCGCCGATCCCGCAGCCGAGCAGGGACAGCGGCAGCAGTGCCAGCGCGGCGACGCCGGCGGCGCGGTGCCTCAGGCGCACTGGGTCCTCCCCTCGCTGCGGACATCGAGAGATGCCGAGCGGCGAGTCTGTCACATCGACAGACCTGCATGGCATGCCGTCATGCCCCGCCGCTCTCCCCAGCCGACCACCCGCACGATCGAAAAGGGGTGACGGATACCCGACGGCGACCCCCGACGGCCGGCGG
This sequence comes from Micromonospora sp. 4G55, assembly GCF_016803375.1. Lineage (NCBI taxonomy): Bacteria > Bacillati > Actinomycetota > Actinomycetes > Micromonosporales > Micromonosporaceae > Micromonospora > Micromonospora sp. 4G55. The sequence continues at coordinate 19 of NZ_JAEVHN010000269.1, read as the reverse complement.
CCCGACGGCGCAGGGCCCG